>JBILYQ010000202.1:0-4499 GCA_044377655.1 Flavobacterium sp. | reverse complement strand
TAGAGGTTTTTATGATTACAGCAAAGAAAATCCAACATTATCAGAAGAGGTCCTTGCGGAGAACGGAGCAATCTCACAATTAATTTTCGAAAGAGTCATCGTAATGCTAATCAACGAGGCGGCAGACACTTTGTTTTTAAACATTGCATCTGCTAAAGACATTGACAATGCCATGACCAAAGGAGTAAATTATCCAAAAGGATTACTAGCATGGGCAGATGAACTGGGAATCAACTGGTGCGTTGAAAAATTAGACGAACTCTACAACGAATACCACGAAGATAGATACAGATGTAGCCCAATTTTGAGAAGAATGGCTAAAGCAAATAAAAATTTTTATTAACCAAAACGTAGCGCCTTGGTGAGAAACTAAAACGTAGCGGTTAAAAAATAAAAAAATGGAAGGAACAAAAATACCTCATAAAATGCTTTCCCAAGACGCTTACAGTCAGTGGCTAGGTATCGAAATTTTAGAATGTGAACTCGGCCGTTGCAAAGTAGCCATGACGGTTCGCAAAGAAATGCTTAATAGCATGAAAAAAGCACACGGCGGCATCACCTATTCACTTGCCGACACCGCTTTTGGCTTTGCAGCCAACACGCATGGCAAATTCTCGGTTTCCATAGAAACCTCCATAAACCACATCGAAGCCGTCAACGAGGGCGATTATTTAACAGCGGTTTCCGTTATTGAAAAAGTAAATAACAAGCTTGGGTTTAATATTATTGAAGTCAAACGTGGCGATGAATTGGTCGCGCTTTTCAAAGGTGTCGTGTACCGAACCCAAAAAGAATGGGAAGAATAAAATAGCAGCAAAATTAAGTAGTTACGAACTCAAATTCTTAACTTATAACAATTAATTATTGAAATGGAAGCATACATCATAGACGGAGTTCGAACTCCAATCGGAAGTTATCAAGGAATGCTAGCATCTATACGCCCGGACGATTTAGGCGCATTGGTAATCAAAACCGTGGTAACAAACAATCCAAGCATCCCAACCGACGCCTACGACGACGTAATCATGGGGTGCGCCAATCAAGCCGGAGAGGACAACCGCAACGTGGCTAGAATGTCGTTATTATTAGCGGGATTGCCGCAAACCGTTCCAGGAGAAACAGTAAATCGATTGTGCAGTTCAGGATTGTCGGCCATTATCCATGCAAATAGAGCGATAAAAGCTGGCGACGGACACGTTTTTATAGCCGGCGGAATAGAAAACATGACTCGCGGACCATTAGTAGTTTCAAAACCTTCATCGGCTTACGGAACCGATTCTAAAATGTTCGATACTTCATTTGGCTGGCGTTTCATCAATCCGAAATTACAAGATATGTATGGCACCGATGCCATGGGAGAAACAGCCGAAAATCTAGTAGAAAAATATAACATCTCTCGCGAAGACCAAGATGCATTTGCTTTGCAAAGCCAACAAAAAGCAACTGCAGCACAAACTTCGGGAAGACTAGCCAAAGAAATTGTAACGGTTAAAATTCCGCAACGAAAAGGCGAGGCAATTGCGTTCTCAAAAGACGAATTTATAAAACCAAACACTTCCTTAGAAGGATTGTCAAAACTGCGTCCGGCATTCAAAAAAGATGGAAGCGTAACGGCAGGAAATTCTTCGGGATTAAATGATGGTGCTGCTGCCACAATAATTGCTTCGGCAGAAGCAGTTGAAAAATACAATTTGAAACCATTGGCACGAATTGTAAGTTCGGCTGTGGTGGGAGTGGAGCCAAGCATAATGGGAATTGGTCCAGTAGAAGCTACAAAAAAAGCATTGGCGAAAGCAGGATTAACATTAGACCAAATTGATATTATTGAATTGAACGAAGCCTTTGCAGCACAGAGTATTGCTTGTATTCGCGAATTGGGATTACAAGATAATGATCCAAGAATAAATCCAAACGGTGGTGCAATTGCAATTGGGCACCCGTTGGGAGTTACAGGAGCCAGAATTTGTTATTCGGCAGCATTGGAATTACAATTAACAGGAAAACGGTATGCCTTAATCACAATGTGTATTGGCGTTGGCCAAGGATATGCTGCAATCATAGAACGAGTTTAGAACTTTGCGAACTTTGCGTAACCCTTTGCGCTCTTCGCGGTAAAAAATATAGAATATGAATAAAACACAACATTACGTACTAGGAAAATGGACTTCGGCAACTGGCGAAGGTAAAGCGTCTTATGATGCGGTTACAGGGGAATTCATCGCAGAAACCTCTGTTGAAGGATTAGATATTCCTGCTATTTTACATTATGGAAGAACAAAAGGTGGCGATAAATTGCGCAAAATGACCTTCCAAGAACGTGGAAATATGATTAAAAGTTTGGCAATGTATTTAACCAAACGCAAAGAATCTTTCTACGATATCAGTTATAAAACAGGAGCCACTCGTGTTGATTCGTGGATTGATATCGAGGGAGGTTTTGGGAATTTATACGCCAATGCATCGTTGCGAAAATTGTTTCCAAATCAGTCGTATCACGTTGAGGGCGATCCAATTGATTTGTCAAAAGGAGGTCGATTTATGGCGCATCATATTTTAGTTCCTAAAAAAGGAGTTGCTATTCATATCAATGCTTTTAACTTCCCAATTTGGGGAATGTTAGAAAAATGTGCCGTCAATTGGATGGCTGGAATGCCAGCGGTGGTTTTGCCAGCGCCTGTTACCGCTTATTTAACCGAAGCAGTTGTACGAGAAATTATAGCCTCAACTATTTTGCCAGAAGGTGCTTTGCAATTGATTTGTGGTACAGCCAAAAATATTTTCGATACAGTTGAAAGTCAAGACGTAATTACGTTTACAGGTTCAGCAACTACAGGAAGATTATTGAAATCACATCCGAGAATTATTCAAGAATCAGTGCCTTTTACAATGGAAGCCGATTCCTTAAATGCCTCAATTTTAGGAGAAGATGCAGTTCCAGGAACACCAGAATTTGATTTATTTATCAGTCAAGCGCGAAGCGAAATCACAGTGAAAGCTGGTCAAAAATGTACCGCCATTCGTAGAATGATTGTCCCAGAAAACTTAATGGATGACGTTCAAATCGCACTTGGAAAAGCGTTAGACAAAGTTGCTATCGGCGACCCAAGATTGAAAGAAGTGAGAATGGGTGCTTTGGTAAGCAAAGACCAAGTAAATGTGTTGAAAGGAAGAGTTCAAGAATTATCAAAATCGGCCAAAATAGTTTACGGCGATTTAGAAAAAACCAACATAATTGGTGCCGACAATAAAGGTGCTTTTGTGAGTCCAATTTTACTTCGAGAAGACCAACCTTTTAAAAACCTAGCGGTTCACGAAACAGAAGCTTTTGGCCCAGTTTCAACGATTATGCCGTATAAAAAAATTGAGGAAGCAATTGAATTGGCTCAAATGGGCAAAGGCTCGTTAGTTTCTTCAATTGTCACCAATTCTGATGTAATTGCAAAAGAATATGTAATTAATGCTGCCTCGCATCACGGAAGAATTTTGGTATTGAATAGAGAAAATGCCAAACAAAGTACGGGTCACGGTTCGCCATTGCCACAATTGGTTCACGGTGGTCCAGGTCGTGCCGGTGGAGGTGAGGAAATGGGAGGAATTCGCGGCATCAAGCATTATATGCAACGTTGCGCCATTCAAGGTTCGCCAACAACGTTGACAGAAATTACGGGGATTTATCAAGCCAATTCAAAATATAAAGAAATTACGCAGCATCCGTTTCAGTACCATTGGGAAGACATCCAACCCGGAATGTCTTTACGTACTCATAACAGAACAGTTACGGATACCGATATTATTAATTTTGCCAACATCACTTGGGATCATTTCTACGCGCATACCGATATTACATCGCTTGACGGAAGTATTTTCAAAAAAAGAACGGCTCACGGCTACTTCATTTTAGCAGCGGCAGCAGGTTTGTTCGTGTACCCAAATAAAGGTCCAGTTGCTGCCAATTACGGATTGGAAGAATGTCGTTTCTTGCGTCCTATTTATCATAATGATACCGTTTATGTACGTTTGACCTGCAAACAAAAAGTAGACAGAGATGTAGCATCAGCAGAGCATCCAAGCGGAATTGTAAAATGGTTTGTTGAGGTTTTTGATACAGAAAACGAATTGGTAGCTGTTGCCACAATTTTGACTATGGTTCAGAAAAAACAAGAAGTTTTTGTTGAAATGACAGAAACCAAAATACAAGAAAGTTTGAATAAATTGACAGAGAATTCCATGCCTGAATGGGGTATTTTAACGCCACAACATTTGTTGGAACATTTGGAGGAAGGTTACAAAATTCTTTCGGGAGCCATTCAAGATTTTGAGATTGCAACCCCTGAAAAGATTTTGGATAAAGTGCACAATTCATTGTATAATTACGATAAATTTCCAAAAGGAAGCGCTTTCCCAACGATGAAAAAGGGTGAAGTTGAAAATTTAGTTCATCCTGATTTTGACACAGCAAAAGCGAAATTTTTGGAAGCAAGAGAAGCGTATAAAAACTT
>JBILYQ010000136.1:0-6210 GCA_044377655.1 Flavobacterium sp. | reverse complement strand
ATTGTTGAATTCAGATACTTATTCTGTAGATTTGGCGGAGTATGATAACGGCAACATTACGCCCAACGGAGAGTCCATTTCATTGACCAAAACCGCTTTGTCAGAAAACCCAATACTGCTCAACACCGTCATCAACCAAGGCAATCACAAAATTGGTTACCTGATGTACAATGGGTTTTACGCCAGTTATGACTATCAATTAAATGCGGCTTTTGGCCAAATGCAATCAGCAAACATCACAGATTTAGTTTTAGATTTACGCTACAATTCCGGTGGTTCCATCAGAACAGCCACCAGATTGGCAAGCATGATAACGGGGCAATTCAACGGTCAGCTTTTTGCCAAAGAACAATGGAATGCCAAAGCCCAAGCCTATTATGAAGACACCAATCCCGGGAATTTGAAAAACAATTTCAGCAACAGCATCGGAAACACCACCATCAAAAGTTTGCAACTCAACAAAATTTACATCCTTACCTCCAAAAGCACCGCTTCGGCAAGCGAGTTAATCATCAACTGCTTGAAACCTTATATTAATGTGGTGCAAATTGGTGATATTACCACTGGAAAAAATGTGGGTTCGATTACATTATATGACTCGCCTACTTTTTCCAAAGCTGATGCTTCGGGCAGTCATTATTATGCGATGCAACCCATTGTGCTCAAAATTGTAAATAAAAACGGTTTTGGAGATTACACAGCTGGCCTTGCGCCCAATTATCCTTTGGTGGAAAACTTGGGAAACCTCAACACACTTGGAAACACTTCCGAACCTTTATTGAGCACCGCCATCGGTTTGATTACCGCCAACGGAAGAATGCTTCAGCAAAATCCTTTACTATTGGAAAGAGATTTTGAAGATACAAAAACCCTATCGCCGCTAAGAAGTGAGATGTACAAGGAACAAAACTAATTTTCCTTAATTAAGCCCTAGCCTGCTTAATTTAAGTCTCCTACTCCCTAATTAAGGTAACACTTCCTTAATAAGCAGTTTTTAGCTTGTTCGAAGAAGTAATTTACTTGTTTAATGAACCTTTTTGCTTGTCCGATGATGCTCGAAACTTTAACCAAAAAAGGCTAACCTCACAATTAGCCTTTTTGTATACAATACGTTACTGATTAATCATTGAAATAAAATCCGGCAGGAATAACGCCTACAGTATAATGCTGTTCTAGCGCGCCAAGTGATGAATAGACATAAACTTTTCCATTGGAATTATAGTCAAAAGCATCGCCCACGTAAATTTTGTTGTTGTGAACCGCAAAACTGAACACGCCATAAACGCCTTGTGCAGTTGTGGTGAACAAAGCTTCGGTTGGTAAAGTAGTGTCGCTGATTGTTTTTTTATAAATTTCAGCATCAATAGTATAGTAAACAGCGTTGTCTTCAATCACCAAATTGGAAGGATGTGTCGCGGCAGGGAAATCAATTTGCGTGGCAACCGTATTATTACTCACATTGATTTTTATCAATTGTCCGGCAGTTTCCGTTGGAGCATAACTTGGTTTTCCACCACAAATGACATACAATGAATCGTCTTCAAAAACCAACGAATTAGGAACATCGCCCACAGGAATTGTAGCCGTAACAGTATTCGAACTAGCATTAATAACAGAAATAGTACTTCCATAACCATAACCGCCAACATGAGCAACATACAATTTATTATTGCGTTCCACGATGCGTTCCGGACCTTCGGCAACAGGAATAGTCGTCAACACATCATAACTATTCAAATCAATCACAGCAACAAAATCATCAGTAGGACTTCCGCCATCGCCCCAATTGGTGACATATCCTTTTCCATTTGCAAAAGCAATATAACGCGGATTGTTCAACTCGGTGTCGATAGTTGCGATGCTAACCATGGTATAACGATTGACCACTTCAATTTTATTGGAATAATTCAAAACCACAAAGGCCAATTCGTTATAAAAACCAATATCTTGTCCTGTGTCGCCAAGGGTTAACGTAGGGTTTACCAATGAAAAAATATTGTTTTGAAAACTTGCAAAATCGTCCGAAAGATAAGAGATAGCGCTATTGCCACCTGCAAAATTCCCTTGATTTAAAATCAAAACACCGTTATCAAAACTACCCAATGGCGTTTCGTTTTCGTTATCATCATTACTGCAAGACGCCAAAAACAAGGAACTCATCAGCGCAACAAAAAACAATTTGCTACAATTCATTATATTAAAATTTAAAGGTTAGATACATACTATAATTTCGCCCCGGCATGGGTCGGGCGGCAACACTTTGGAACTTTTCATTGAAGACATTCAAAACAGTAACGCCTAGTTTAAAAGTTTCTTTTTTTCCAAAATCATAATCAATTCCAACATTGGAAACCAAATAATCGTCAAGCGTATAAAAATTATCCGACGACGTAAAAACTTCCCCGTTGTACAAATACTGATAATGGGCGGCTATTTTTTCATAGGAATAAGCGACTGCCGCCGTGAATTTATGATTGGGGACATAAATGAGTTGCTTGTCATTTTTCTCGTCTTTGGAAAACGTGTAACCATAGGTTGTTGTAAAATCAAAGAAATGAGTGCCAAAATTCTTTTTATAATTCCCCAGAAATTCTCCGCCATACGTAGTCACTTTTGCTACATTATTGGGCGACCAAACACCGTTATTTCCGGGTGACCATCGCAGCAAATCTTGAATTTTCAGATAATAACCCGTTGCCGAAAAAGTGACATTCTTCCCTTTAAATTCATTCCCAATTTCGGCTTGATAGGCACTTTCGGGTTTCAAATCGGTAGTTCCGTTGCCTTGCCAATACAAATCATTGAAGGTTGGAATTCTAAAATTTCGAGACACATTGGTTTTTATTTTGTAAAAAGGCGTAACCGAATAGGCAGTTCCAACGGAAAACAAAACAGGACTTTTATAATTGGCAGTTACTTCTTTCCGAACCGTGATTTCATACAAAAAGGCATCTGAAAGTTGGTGTTTTAGAAATATACTTCCCGCTCCTATTTGACGTGTGTTGCTGCCAATATCCGACCCAAAACCTTTGGTTTGATTGTATTCAAAAATACTGTTTAAAGTAATATTGGTCTTGATTTTATAATCAAAATCAAATTTAGAAATAAACGTTTTAGTACTTGCATCGTTAAAAACGGAAGTGGCGGCATTTTCAAAATACTTATATTTCTCAGTCAAATACGCCACTTTAAGTTTTGAGGTAAACGCATTTTGGGTAGCAACCCATTCCAGCAAACTTCGGGTGTTGAAATCTTGGTATTTGCTTTTGGAAGGCGCAGCAAGTGTTCCCGAAAAATGCCGCTCTGAATCAAACACCTGATTGTAAATCTTGAGCAAGTTGCTTGCATTTATTTTATAACCCAGATTTAGGTTGAAACTAGTGTTGTAAAATTGTCCGTTTTCATTTTTTTTATTCGTGTCAAGATACTTATAATCGTTCTCCGAACTATTGCGCGACAGACTGATTTGGGTGCTGATTTTCTCTGAAGCGAGTTCCATTTTATAGTTGGTTCCAAAAGTGTTGAAGCTGCCATACCCCATTTGAAGGGTGTTTTCGAAACGTTTTTCAAAACTCAAAGTATTCATCAAATGGATACTTCCACCGATGGCGCTACTACCGTAAAGACTGCTTCCACCGCCGGCTCTGACAGTAATGGCGTTAAAATCTTTGGTGGTTATGGTATTGAAATCAGTTTGTCCATTCAGCTGCGAATTGATATTTATTCCGTTCCAAATCACGGCCGTTTGCTGTGCAGAAGTACCTCGAAAGGAAGGCGAAGACACCATTCCCAAACCATTTTCTTTGAAATAAAGAACCGAGTTGTAATTCAATAAATGGGTTAAAGAGGCTTGGTTTTTTTTAAGTACAGAATCAGTAAGTTGTAAAACCGATTGGGTGTTTGAAAAGCGTTGGAGTTGGGAGTCGGAAACAATAACTTCTTTTAAAACTTGGGTAGAATCGGTTTGAGCCAATAAAAATTGGCAACAAAATAATATAACAATACAACCTAGCTTTTTTAAAGTCATAATTTCTGAACCTTTTTTCCCGAAAGTTCGATATTTGTTAAAAAAAAGGCAGGTCTCCTGACTTGCGTCTTGTTGTTTACCTTCCCAAGTTCGAAAAACTCAGTGGTTTTGTAGATAACAACAAGCTTTGTAGCTTACAGTTGCGGGAACAGTTTTGGATTTAAACCAAATTCCCTTTTAATGTGATTTTTAAAACAAAATCACAACCTTAATTCGGTAGCAAATGTAATTGAATTTATTAGAAACAAAACTTTACTTTTGTAAAAAAATCTTCGGATGAAAATCACTCGTATAGCGATACTTATTTTTTTTGTTTTAGTTTCTTGCATTCATTGCAAAAAAAACTCAATATCCGATAAGGAAATTGCCGAAAGCAAAAACCAAATCCAATATGCCAAAGGATTTTCGATTGTAAATTACAACGGCTATTCCATTGTAACGGTGAAAAATCCTTGGCCAAAAGCAACCAAAACCTACCGATACATTCTTAAAGAAAAAAACGGAATTGTTCCCGACAGCCTGAAACAAAATCCCATAATTTCAGTTCCGATACAAACAATCGTTGTCACTTCGACCACGCACATTCCGTCCTTGGAAATGCTTGGCGAGGAAAAAACATTGGTAGCGTTTCCTAACTTGGATTATATTTCTTCCGAAAAAGTGCGCAATTTGATTGAAGCCAAAAAGTTAAAAGAAATTGGCAATAACCAGTCCTTGAACACCGAAGTTTTGATTGATTTACAACCCAATGTGATTATTGGATATGGCATTGACAACAACAATCCAACACTCGATAATTTGCAAAAAAGCGGTTTAAAAGTGATGCTCAATGGCGATTGGAACGAGGAAACACCATTGGGAAAAGCGGAATGGATAAAGTTTTTTGGAGCGCTGTATGGCAAACAAAAAGAAGCCAATGAAATCTTCTCAAAAATTGCCACAGATTATCTAGCAACTATTGAAATTGCTAAAAAAGCGACAACTAAACCAACTGTTTTGGCAGGCGATATGTTTGAAGATAAATGGTATTTGCCCAAAGGCAGCAGTTGGGGTTCGCAATTATTAAAAGAAGCCAACGCCAATTATTTGTGGGCAGAAACCAAAGGAACGGGAAGTTTATCATTGTCTTTTGAAACCGTTTTGGGACGCGCTCAAAATGCCGATGTTTGGATAACTTCGGGACAATTTGGCTCTTTAAAAGCCATGTCCGATTCAAATCCACATTATAGACAATTCAAAACTTTTCAACAAAAAAACGTCTATAGTTTTACCCGAAAAAAAGGGAAAACAGGCGGCGTTTTGTATTATGAATTAGCACCCAATAGACCCGATATTGTCTTGAAAGATATTTTAAAAATCATGCATCCTGAATTGTTACCTAATTATGAACTTTTCTTTTTTGAAAAAATAAAATAGTTTGAAAAACCAACATACATTGCTCTTTTCATTATTGCTTTTGCTATTGCTTTTGACCTTGTTATGCAACATTTCATTAGGTCAATTAGCTATTCCTGTTAAAGAAATTTTTAAAAGTTTGTTTGGCGGAAATGCTAGTAAAGACACTTGGGAATACATCATCATCAACTTCCGATTGCCCAAAGCCATTGTTGCCATTTTGGTCGGAATGGGCTTATCGATTAGCGGTTTGTTGATGCAAACACTTTTTAGAAATCCATTGGCCGGACCGTATGTTTTGGGATTGAGTTCAGGTTCAAGTTTGGGCGTGGCGATGGTTATTTTAGGCGCTGGAATGGTACCTACTTTTGCTGCCGAATTCCTGTTGTCATCCTATGGAATTATTTTGGCTTCGTGCTTGGGAAGTTTTTTTGTCTTGATTATGGTTTTAATTGTTTCCAGAAAATTACGAGATACCATGACCATTTTAATTGTAGGAATGATGTTTAGCAGTTTCACCAGTGCAATTGTTGGCGTTTTGACCTATTTTACTTCGGCAGAACAATTACAGAAATACACTTTTTGGTCCATGGGAAGCATCGGCAATGTTTCGTGGCAAAACATTTTAATTTTAGCCATTGCGGTTATCATTGGTTTGTTGCTTAGTCTTGTTTCTCTAAAACCTTTGGATGCGTTGTTGCTGGGTGAAAATTATGCCCGAAGTTTAGGTTTGAATATTTCAAAAACACGTTATATCATCATCATTGCTACAAGCATTTTGGCAGGAA
>JBILYQ010000135.1:0-6258 GCA_044377655.1 Flavobacterium sp. | reverse complement strand
AAATAGGACGCTTTTGCATTTTTATAGGTCTTTTTATACTTCGCCTTCGTTTTAAATCGGGCTATGAAATTTAAATCTATCAAAATGATGGGTTTAAGGATTTACATCGGCAAAAATACAAAAAGCAACAATGGAATGTAATCAAATGGGCTACGCTTCTAATTTATATCGTTATTGTTTATAAGTTAACCGCTTGCCGATTTTCCGAACTTTTGACAGCCACTTCAATAATTTTCATCACCCTAATTCCCTCTTCGGATGTCACGGGTTCCTGCACATCATTCACGATAGAGTCATACAACCCGTCAAAAAAAGCATAATAAGTACCCTGTAATGTTGGGACTTTTTCCTTACTGATTTTCCCGTTTCTTTCCGTGTGCAAAAGCCCTTCGTTTGCTACCAATTCTTTTCCCCAAGTCGTCAAATTGGGCTTTTTACCAAGTTTCAAATCATCCTCTTGAACATCGCCACGACACTTCAAAAAGGAGCCTTTTTTGCCATGCAAAACATAGGAAGGAATCGATTCCCGAACAAAAAACCCAGCTTTCAATCGCACCCTAAAATCGGTGTAATAAAGCAATATGTCTATGTAATCATCTACCAAAGAATGCTCTCTAGTTATTCTAATATCGGCAAAAATAGCCTTGGGAAACCCAAACAAACTCAGTGCCTGATCAATTAAATGCGGTCCCAAATCCTTCAAAATTCCAGCACCGCTATTGGGCGTTTCTTTATGTTGCTTGGGACTTAAATTGGGATTATAACGGTCAAAATGAAACTCGGCTTCAACAATATCGCCCAAAAGTCCTTTGGAAAAAACACTTGCAACTGTTTTAAAATCACTATCCCATCTTCGATTCTGGAAAACCGCCAATTTTAATCCTTTCAATGTGGCTAAATCGTGCAATTCCTCCGCTTCGGCAACGGTTGTAGTAAAGGCTTTCTCCACCAAAACATGTTTGCCTGCCAAAAGCGCTTGTTTGGCGTACTCAAAATGCGTTGCCACTGGCGTATTGACAACAACCAAATCAATAGCATCCTCCAACAAGGCTTCCAAAGTGCCATAACTTGTCGCCTCAGGATAATCATTTTGAATGGTTTTAGTACTTCGCTCCCAAGAACCCATAAGCCGAAACCCAGGATGTAGCTCTAAAAACGGAGCATGAAAAACTTTCCCTGACATGCCATAGGAAAGCAAGGCGACGTTGATTATTTTCATTATACTATCACTATTTGATGAACGTAAATTTAAGTACTTTGCAACAACTAAAAAGGTAAATTCCATAATTAACAAACTTTTATTATTCTATGATATTTTAAACTTAAATAAATAAACAGAAAACATTACTTTTGTCCGTTAATAAAGAATCTGAATTATAAAATATGGAAATTGCAATAAAGCTTTCTCAATTTTTGCTGAGTTTATCAATACTTATCATCCTTCACGAACTCGGACATTTCATCCCTGCCAAATTATTTAAAACGCGTGTAGAAAAATTCTACCTCTTCTTTGACATCAAATATTCTTTGTTGAAAAAGAAAATCGGAGAAACAGAATACGGTATCGGATGGTTGCCACTTGGTGGTTACGTCAAAATTTCGGGCATGATTGACGAAAGTATGGACAAAGAACAAATGGCATTGCCGCCACAACCTTGGGAATTTCGTTCCAAACCAGCTTGGCAACGTTTAATCATCATGTTGGGTGGTGTAACGGTCAACTTCATTTTGGCCTTCATCATTTACATTGGAATGACTTTTTTCTACGGCGAACAATTCATTGCCAATGACGACGTAAAAGACGGAATTTGGATTACCAATCCCGTGGTGGAAAAAGCAGGATTGAAAACGGGAGACAAAATCGTTTCCGTAGATGGCGTCAAAGCCAACCGTTTCTTTGAACTGAACGAAAAAGTCCTTTTGTCTAAAGAAATTATCGTGCTTCGCGATGGAAAAGAAGTAAAAGTCCAATTTCCAGTCAACTTCATCGACCAATTGATGCAAGGAAAAAAAGCGTCCCTACTCGAACTCCGCGTCCCTTTTGTCGTAGCTAGTTTTCAAGAAAATTCGCAAAACAGCAACTTAATAAAACCAAAAGACATAATCACAAGTTTCAACGGCAAGCCCGTAAAATATGCTGACGAAGTGATAGCGGCCATCAATGATTTAAAAGGACAAACAATAGCCGCCACAGTAAAAAGAGACGGCAAAGAGGTTGGTGTAAACATTGTCGTAAATGACAGTGCAAAACTAGGTATCGTTTATGCAGGAAGATTAACCTATGACACTATCGAAAAATTAGGATTATACAAAGTCAACAAAGCGGAATACGGATTTTTCGAATCCATTCCTGTAGGAATCGACAAAGGATTTACACAATTAGGAAGTTACGGAAAACAACTGCAAGCCATTTTCAATCCAAGCACCGGAGCCTACAAAGGCGTAGGTGGTTTTGCTGCTATATTCAATATTTTTCCAAACAAGTGGAGCTGGGAAGCCTTCTGGAGCATCACCGCTTTATTGTCCATCATGCTTGGGGTAATGAACTTATTGCCTATCCCGGCGCTCGACGGCGGACATGTAATGTTCTTATTGTATGAGATGATTTCAGGCAGAAAACCTAGTGACAAGTTTCTTGAGAAAGCTCAAATGGTTGGTTTTGTTTTACTTATCGCACTGCTGCTTTTTGCCAATGGAAACGATATTTACAAGGCCATCGCAGGAAAATAATTTTTTTTAAAAATATATCACATTTAGTTTGTAAAAAATAAAAATCGCACTATATTTGCACCGCTTTAAAAGTGAAACACACTTTCCTTCTTAGCTCAGTTGGTTAGAGCATCTGACTGTTAATCAGAGGGTCCTTGGTTCGAGCCCAAGAGAGGGAGCAAGCAACAATAAGCCTTTACAGAAATGTAAGGGCTTTTTTGTTTTCTTAAGTGTACTATCTAAGTGTACTTTGCCTTTCCACTTACCTTTTTTACTTATATTTGTTATTAACTCATTTTCCGTCTCTATCTGTTTAATATTGGATTGTCATGGCGGTTATATCATTACTAAACCACACCACATACATATAGGAAGAATCAAAATCTTTGTTTATGGGTTCTGAAGATAATCTTGCAGAACATATATATGGTTTTAATCTCTCTTTTGACACATAGGCATCCTCAAGTGTCAATACAATTTTCTTGCCTTCAAATGAATCTATAACATCTCGAATGATTTTATAGTTCAACTGGGTATTTGGTTTTCCCACCAACAACCCTCCATAAGTCAAATTCATTTTGAACTCTTCTAGGTTAACTTTTTTGCCATTTGATAATTTGATTTCGGTTGCATTCATATTACTCTTTTAATATAAATATTTAACTTCCAGGAAATTACTCATTTTTCTTGCCAGTTCCGAAATAACCTGGAATCTTTGCAATGTGAAAAAAAATTTGTGGTTGTTGTGCAAAATTAGATTAAAGCCATACCCTGCACAAATCACATAAATCGGATTTCAACAAAAAGCAAAGTTAAACCTGTGCAAAAAGGCATACCCTAAAATTGCACAATTTTAAGCAAAGGTCACCATGAAAAAAGCACGTTACATTCGTCAAAGTACAAAAGGTCAATCAAATCTTCGTCAGCTCTATTTAGCCCACCCCGATGAAGAATTATTCATTGATATAATAAGTGGGTCAATTCCATTTGCTGAACGTCCTGAAGGCAAACGTCTCATTCAATCTGTTGAAGCTGGTTTGACAGGGTATGTCACGTTCCACGATTTGTCTAGAGCTGGTCGCTCAACAGTTGATGTATTGACTACCCTTAATTTTTTTCAATCCAAGGGTGTTATTGTAAAAATTGACAACTTGGGATTGGAATCCATCATTGATGGCAAGGTCAACCCAATATTCAACCTAATCACTACGGTGCTTTCGGAGATTTATTCTTTGGAACGCACAACCCTGCTTGAAAGGCAAGCTGAAGGGGTTCATCAAGCGAAACTGCGTGGCAATGTCTATAATGGCCGTCAGTTAGGAACAACAGACTCGCCAGAGCTAACCTTTTCAAAACACAAACGAGTTGTTAAAGCTCTTAAATCCAATCCAACGTTATCACTAAGACAGATTGCCAAGTTGGCAACAGAATCAGATTATAAAGTAAGTCCCAACACCGTTAAGAAGGTAAAAGAATTGCTTTCAGCTTAAAATTTGAAATCATGGAGACAGTAAACATATATAACATCTATTTACACATGGCTAGGTTCTATGGTGTTAAGAGGTTCAAAGTTCACGGTGTAATGAAAGAGAATAGATTTACACCCAATGAAACCATTATTGACTTCTTGAAGCCAAAGGGCACCAATATCAATGTTGGTCGGTTAAATCGAATATTGGGAAGAGAAATCAAATGGGTAATCAGTCATGCGGTGCTGATAAATGATTTTAGAGTGAGGATTCACATTATTCATAGAAAAGAAAAATCCATCATGGAGTATGACCTAGAATCTCGGTTAAATTAATATATCCTAATATGAAAAAGACAAGAATCAGCATCACACATAATTTGGATAAAACCCAGCATCATTTTGAGGTTGTGAATCCTGATAAGCTCTCAAGTTCAGAGGTTGATAGGATTAAAATGGAAATGGGTGTAGAAATGATGTTTGTTAATGGTAGGTTGTATAAATGAAAAAATACTATAATTTTAACAATTACTGAAAGCGAAAACCACCGATTATTTTCCACTATTTATTTTGGAGCATTTCTAATATATCTTTAGCACCTTCAACTTGCCCGTTTTTTGCTATTAATGCGTTTAAGTCTTTGATTGATTCATTAAACCAATGATTAGAATTGCCTGATTTTTTGAATAAGGTAATGGCTGTCGAATAGCTGTCAATTGCCGATATGTAGTCGCCTTTGATTAAATGAACAAGTCCAATATTATTATGAACCCAACCGAGGTTCGCATTTAGTTCTAATGCTTTTTTACTTAGTTCAAGGCATTTGTCATATTCTCCTTTCTCATAGGCTTTCCATCCAAGACCACCAAACATCTCTGCTTTTGTTTCTGTTTCCGTTTTCTTAATTATTTTAGTTTCTTCAACGATAGCAACAACTTCAAATGTTATTGAAATTCCTTCTGTCGCACTTGGATTTTTAAATCCTAAACACCAATTACCATTAAGTATATCCTTGATTGGAACTGTTCCATTTTTATAATTCTCTCTTGAACCACTAACTTTATAAGAGTATGAGCCTCCCCAAATGTCAACCTTGTTCATAAATTTATCGCAGTTTGCTCTGTCCATAAGATAGATATCGCAGACACCAGCACCAGATGGTGTCAAAATAGCATTTGTTGCTGTGGCTGTAATTCCTGTTGGGTCATACAATCTTGTTAGTTGTGATAAAAGTCCAATTGTTGAAGACGAATTTTCATTTTTTGTTGTAGTAAATGAATAATACCATTCAACCGTGTTTGTAGGAAGTGGAATACTGAGCCAAGTTCTTGACTTTCCGCCAAAAGTTGCTTTTGTCCCACCATTAAGGTAAAATGTTTGCGGAGTCATAACCTGAACCACTTTTCTCTCCTTCTGAACAGTTTGTGCGTTTGAAGTTACTGCCAGAAATGCTAAAAATAAAATTGTTAAAATCTGTTTCATATGAGTTAGTTTATTGCTTGATAACTTTAACTGAAATAATACCTTCTCCGTTATTGAATTTTAATACATAAAGCCCATCAACTAAATTAGTCATATCAACTTCCTGATTGCTAATTGTTGATGTAAAACTAGTTTTAGCTACTTCTTGACCCAGATAATTATAAATAGAGACTTCTTTAAAATTAGAATTGGTGTTATTAAAGAATACTTTCGAATTAGTTGGGTTTGGATAAAGAGTAACAGTTTCAATTGTATTTTGACTTACAGATAAACTACTACAAGTATTAACTGGAGAACCAGAATTTCTAGGATTTGGTTGCCCAACTGTAAAATCATTAGGATTGCTATTTGTATCAGTACATCCATTTAATTTTCTAAAAGCGGCAGTAGAGTTAGTAAGTGCTGTACCTGTTGGTCCCGAACCTTCATAACCATTAGGAGTAGTTCCATAACCTACTTTATCAAGAATTTGCGAACCAGTTGGGTTAACTGATGTTTCGGGTGTTGTATTACTCACAAGAATTACTTTTCCTGCTGTAGCACTAAGTGAAGCTGTGCTTATTAAATCTGCTGTAAATGGGACACCATTAGCTCCGCCT
>JBILYQ010000134.1:0-6351 GCA_044377655.1 Flavobacterium sp. | reverse complement strand
GATTTATAGCAGTTCATTTTATGTCTGATGTCTCGAATGTTGCAATTAACCCAGATACTATTGAACAATTGTCCCTTTTAGGAATTGATGCGCCCAATGGTAAATTGCTTCCCGACGCTCTTTTTGGCGATGCAGTTTTTCAACATCCAATGTCGATTTTAATTTTGATTTTAGGCGGAGTTTTGATAGGTTTTGGCTCTCGCTATGCCGGCGGATGTACTTCAGGTCATGCCATCTCAGGATTGAGTAACCTTCAGTTGCCCTCTTTAAAAGCCGTTATAGGTTTTTTTGTTGGCGGTTTATTAATGGCACATTTTCTTTTACCTTTATTTTTTTAAATTATGAATTGGATAAAATATTTATTTGTAGGGTTCTTTTTTGGCATTGTTTTAACAAAATCCGAAGCTGTTTCATGGTATCGAATTTATGAAATGTTTCATTTTCAGTCTTTTCATATGTATGGTATCATCATGACTGCTATTATTACTGGCGTAATAGGAATTCAAATCATCAAAAGAAAAAATTTAAATGATATCAATGGAAACCCCATAATGATTCAAGACAAAGAAAAGGGTAACGCTCGTTATTGGATTGGTGGTTTGTTTTTTGGATTAGGTTGGGCTTTGGTTGGAGCTTGTCCAGGTCCTATTTTTATCCTTTTTGGTGCTGGATTTATGAGTGTAGGTTTCATCCTCTTGGGTGCTCTGATTGGTACATTTTTGTATGGAATTTTAAAAGATAAACTTCCGCATTAAAGTTTCGTTAAAGTCTCTTTTTTTTATTTCAAATAGCTGGTTATTAAGTAACTTTATAGGAAATAAATATCAATATCATGGAAATTTCTTTAAGCATTCAAAACCTTAAATGTGGAGGTTGCGCAAAAACAATTACAGATAAACTAATGGATATAAATGATGTTTCAAACGTGCAAGTAGATACAACTTTAAACACGGTTAGTTTAAATTATTCTCAAGAAAGCACTCTTGAAAATGTAAAGAATGTGCTAAGCAATATTGGTTATCCAATATTTGGTGAAGAGAATACACTTGGAAAAAAAGTTAAATCCTATGTGAGTTGCGCTGTCGGAAAGATAAGCAAGTAATTATAAATTATATCTTAACAATAGCATTTTCGTTAGGAAATGCTATTTTTTTGTTCAATTTTAAAATTCCAATTGTAATTAATAGTTGTGCAATCAAGTAAGTAATCATGATATAAAATAAGGCATGATTTACATCGGAATGAAACTTATTAATAGCCAAAATACTATCTGAAGTAACAAAAAAAATGGCACCAATCAATATCCAATGCTTTGAATTGCTTTTCCATTTAAAAGTACCTTTTATTGCAACTATTAGCATAAATGAAATGGTTGTTGCATATATTATTACAGGGAATTTAAGACTTCCCAATTTTGGAATTAATAAAAAAAGCATTCCAAATAAATAGAAAAAAACTAGTAGCAATGCTATGAAAAAAAAGTAATTTTTTTTGGTTGATTCGATTGATTTTTGCTTTATAAAAAGTAGGATAAAAAGAATATGAGCTATCAAAAACGAAACCAAGCCAAAGATGAAATATAGAGCATCTTTGTTCGCGAACATTAAAAAAATATCACCAATCCATGAGAATAGCAGTGCAAAAAGTAACCAGTTTTTGGTTTCAAATTGTTCTGATTGATAAACCATTAAAAATAAAAAGGGCAGAAGCAAAGGTTTTAAAAACCAAGCCCAATTTTCGTTTCCTACTATTATTAGCAATAGATATATACAGCTAATTCCGATAAATAACTGGAGTGATTTGTTTTTTTGCATGGTCTATGATGATGTCGAAAAATGTTTTTTAAAATCGATTTGTACAAAATACAAACTCATCGAAAATGACACACTAAAATATCCAATTATAACAAAATTGCTAAAAGATAAGAAGGAGTTAAGCCCAAACCAATCTCCATAATACCAAAGAATTCCAATGGAAAAAATAAAACGAATACCTTCCCAAACAAGTGACATTTTTCGCATATCCATCAGTTCTGTGTAACTGTAAATAGTAAGAAATATAAAAAATCCATACACAAAAATACCTGGCAAACCGATAGCGGCAATATTCTTAAATAAGTAGCTTACAAACAATAAAGTGATAAAGACTTGTGTTATTGACCAATAGACTAGTTTTGAGGAATAATTGTTACCATATTTTTCAAAATCAGTAACATTAGTAATTTTCTTGACTGGAAATCGCTCTTCAAAGTTTTCAGGACGCCAGCCTGTAGGTTTAAACCAAATGGTCAGCTTGTCTTGCCATTTTTCTGCACGCCATGCATCAGTTATGAGCAACCACAAGTGCTGAAAATTAATGCGGATTGGATTCCATGTTTGCGCAGGTCTTGTAATGCCAAAAACGGGAGGAACATCTACCAATTCTTCCTGAAAAGTACCAAACATTTTGTCCCAAATTATGAAAAGTTGAGAATGGTTTTTATCCATATAAATTGGATTGATTGCATGATGCACTCGATGATGGGAAGGCGTTACAAGAATATTTTCAAGAAACCCCATCTTTTTAATATGTTTGGTGTGATACCAAAACTGCAAAAATAAATGGATGGGAATAGAAACAGCAATTACTTGTGCAGGAACACCAAGAATTGCTGCAGGAATAAGAAGGATTAAAAATAAGTTGACAAAACTAGATATTGATTGTCGTAAAGCACAGGCCAAATTAAATTCTTCACTGCTATGATGAATGGCATGTTTATTCCACAAAAAATTAATTTGATGTGCTAGTCGGTGTGTCCAATATCCATAAAAATCTATCGCAATAAAAGCTATTGCGTAGGTAAATGTAGTTGGTTCTAAATCAAAAATCGCCACTTTGGAAACGAGCCATTGGTAAGAAATAAAGGTGACGCTCAAACCCAAAACATCTTTCACAGCATTTGTAATTCCTGAACTCACACTTGAAACACTGTCCATGTATGGAACGCTATCTTCTCCCTTGGATATGCCATATAATTTTTCAATTATTATCAATAAAAGAAATAATGGCATGGCGATGAGTAAAATTTTCCCGTAGTTTTCCATTTATAAATGAATTGTAAACTATGTTTTTTTAAATTATTTCTGCACTCAACCCTGCTTCCAATAATTGAGTGCATTGCGGTTTTAGTTCTTCAAAAGAACCAGTTTTTACAATGCATTTTCCTTTATAATGTACTAATATAGCACATTGTTCGGCTTGTTCAGAGGTATGACTGCAAACTTTAATTAATGTTTCAATTACATGATCAAAGGTATTGACATCATCATTGAATAATACAATTTCATTGTTAATGTCAACAGCTTCTAAGACTGAAGTTTGTTCTTGTATTTTTTCTATTGTAGTCATGAAAATGTTTTTATTACAGACTGCTAATTTACGTATTTCAATGATACCCAATTGTTTCTTTCAATTTTTTTAACAAATGTTAAGCCTTTTTCAGTACACGATTTATTTATAAAAGGCATATCTTCATTATAAAAACCGCTCAGAAGTAATATTCCATTTGGATTCATGCTGTCCACATAAGTTTGCATATCATTCAAAAGTATGTTACGATTGATATTGGCAATAATTAAATCGTATTTTTTTTCTGCCAATAAACTTGCATCTCCTTCAAAAACTGATATTTCAGTACAATGATTACGTTCTGCATTTTCAATGGAATTCAAATAACACCAATTATCAATATCAATAGCATCAATAGGTGTAGCACCTTTCATTTCCGCTAGAATGGCTAAAATGGCAGTTCCACATCCCATGTCTAGTGTTTTTAAATTGGCTACATTGGTTTCCAATAAATGCTGTATCATCATGTGAGTAGTTTCGTGATGGCCAGTGCCAAAACTCATTTTAGGTTCAATAACAATATCAAATTCGGCATTAGTTTTTGGGTGAAATGGTGCTCGAACATGACAATTTCCATCAACATCAATGGGTTCAAAATTTTTCTCCCATTCTTCATTCCAGTTCACTTGGTCAATTTCTTCAAAAGTATAAGAAATAGTAAATTCTGGCGAGTTTAATATATAAATATCATCCAAAACATCAGGTGACCAAAGCTCTTTTTGAATGTATGCCACAATACCGAAATCGGTTTCGATAAAACTTTCAAATGGTTTTTCGCCCAATTCAGCGATAAGAATTTCCGAACCTAATTCTTTGGGTTCAACCGTAAAATGATATCCTAAATATATGTTTGACATAATTGATTTTTTGCAAAGGTAATCAACTGCAAACAACCAATGAAAATAATTATTAGATTTTAAAACCTATTGTATAATTAACCTTTTTTAACTGAATTCTCTGTGTCTGGATCAGGAGCAACGTTGAAAATAATCAAGCGATTATATCGTTTATCGTCCGAGTCATATAAATAGGTCATAGTGTTTTCCTTTGGATTATAGGTTATTTTGGCTTTCATATATTTGGAACGAAAAATCCATGTGCCTTCATTGCTACTTTCTTGTGAAAAATTAGATATTGATCCATGATGTAATCTTGCCAATCCATTGTCAATCATACTGATTGTTATATATCCATTGGTTTTCGATCCAATCTCTCGAATATCAATCACCGAATTTTCGTATTCGGTTTCTTTTAATTCATAGGCACCTTTTTCAAAGTTCCAAATATAATATTTCCTTGAGTCGGATTGGAAACGTTTTTGAGTATCTATTTGAGCTATACAATTCCAACCCAAAGCCAGTAATATTATTAAGATGAGATTGTTTTTCATTATATTCAAATTTAAAATCCAAAGTAAATATATAAATTAAAATCGATTAAATGCAAATAAACACGTTTAAATACATAATTTTTTAGTTTATTATAAAAAAAACCTTTCATTTTATTGAAAGGTTTTATATTTAACTAATTGATAGTATTGATTACATAGCATTGACAATAGCAGCAAAATCTTCAGCGTTTAGAGCGGCACCTCCAATTAAACCTCCATCAACATCTTGTTTTGAAAAGATTTCCTTAGCATTGTCTGGTTTCACGCTGCCACCATATAAAATGGAAACATCTTCGGCCACATCACTTCCAAAAACTTTTCGAACAGTTTCCCTGATGAATTCATGCATTTCTTGTGCCTGTTCTGGCGAGGCAGTTTCACCCGTTCCAATTGCCCAAACAGGCTCGTAAGCTAAAACAATTTTTTCCCAATCTTTCTTTTCAATGTGAAACAAACCGTCTCTTAATTGATTTTCAACGACATTAAAATGTTGTTTATTTTGTCTGTCTTTTAATTCTTCTCCAAAACAAAAAATCACTGTCATATCGTGCTTCAATGCCGTTGTTACTTTATTTGCTAGTAGGGCATCGGTTTCATGAAAATAAGCTCTTCTTTCAGAATGACCTAGTATTACGATATTTACACCGATACTTTTTAGCATTCCTGCCGATATTTCACCCGTATACGCTCCAGATTCTGATTGATGCATATTTTGAGCAGCAACACCTATATTAGTGAATTCTAAATGATCAACTGCCGAAGCAAGGTTTACAAAAGTTGGTGCTATTATTACATGTGCTTCCACATCATTAGGAAGTTTATCAATCAAATCATTTAATAAATCTTCTGTTTCTTCTGCATTTTTATGCATTTTCCAATTGCCGGCAACAATTTTTTGTCTCATTCGGTAAGCTTTTTTAATGTTGAATTAATAGTTTCGAAATCAGTTTCTATAGCTCTGTAAGTAATAATTTTTCCTGTCTTGTCCAGTATGATATAACGAGGAATCCAATCTACATCTAGTGATGCTGCAAAATCACCTTTCATTCCATCCATTGACCAATAATGATCTCCTACCAACGCATGCTTTTCAACACCAGCTTTCCATTTGTCATCTGCTTTATCCATGGAAATAAACACGTAATCTATCTCTGGATTGTTTTGCTGCAATTCTTTTAGTTTTGGCATTGCTTTTACACAATCACTGCACCATGATGCCCATATTTCGATTACGGTTACTTTTCCTTTGTGTTTTGACAAAATACTTTGAAACTCTACTTCGGAATCGTCAATTGAAAGTAGAATAGTGCTTAGGCTTTCTTTTGAAAACTCTGTTTTTTGTGCATTGGCACATCCCATTGTTGTTAACGCAATTGCAACGCTTAAGAGTATTTTTTTCATAATTTTTTTTTTAATAGAGTTATGTAAAGTTAAGTTTTAGTTGCCTATAAATTCCTTAATTATACGTTTAAATTCCTTAATTTTTTTGCTTATGCCCTCTATATTTTGCAGTAATAAAATAAAAAATTATGGTAGAACAAAAAAATAAACTGATATTTTATTTCTGAAAAACT
>JBILYQ010000133.1:0-6389 GCA_044377655.1 Flavobacterium sp. | reverse complement strand
GATACCGCTCTTAAAACAGCCGATGCTGGTTACTTGACAAGAAGATTGCACGACGTTTCTCAAGACGTTATTGTAAACTCTGTAGATTGTGGCACTTTAAGAGGTATTGAAGTTTCGGCTTTAAAGAAAAATGAAGAAATTGTTGAAACATTCGGAGAGAGAATTTTAGGTCGTGTCGCTTTACAAGATTTGATTAATCCTTTGAATAACGAAATATTAGTGCACTCTGGTGTTCAAATTACTGAGGCTATTGTGAAGCGTATTGAAGAATCTCCAATTGAAAAAATGGAAGTACGTTCTCCACTAAGTTGTGAAGCTAAAAAAGGTATCTGTGCAAAATGTTACGGAAGAAACTTGGCTACTGGAAAAATGACCCAAAAAGGCGAAGCAGTAGGAGTTATCGCTGCTCAATCTATTGGTGAACCAGGAACGCAGTTAACCCTTCGTACCTTCCACGTTGGTGGTGTTGCGGGTGGTGTTTCTGAAGAATCTAATATTATCGCTCGATTTGGCGGTAAACTTGAAATCGAAGATTTAAAAACCGTAATCGGTGAAGATAGTGATGGAAACAAAGTTGACATTGTTATTTCTCGTTCTACTGAATTGAAATTGATTGACGAAAAAACAGGTATTTTATTAAGTACACACAACATTCCTTACGGTTCAAGTATTTACGTAAAAGACGGGCAATCTGTTGCAAAAGGAGATGTTATTTGTAAATGGGATCCTTATAATGGGGTTATCGTTTCTGAATTTACTGGTAAAATTGCTTACGAAGATTTAGAACAAGGACAAACGTTCCAAGTTGAAATTGATGAGCAAACTGGTTTCCAAGAGAAAGTGATTTCTGAGGGAAGAAATAAAAAATTAGTACCAACTTTATTGGTTTACGGTAAAGAAGGTGAATTAATTCGTTCGTATAACTTACCTGTTGGAGCCCACTTGATGGTTGAAGATGGTGAGAAAATTAAAGCGGGTAAAATCCTTGTGAAAATTCCACGTCGTTCTTCAAAAGCTAGCGATATTACGGGAGGTTTGCCAAGAATTACAGAACTTTTAGAAGCTCGTAATCCATCCAATCCAGCGGTAGTTTCTGAAATTGACGGTGTTGTTTCCTTTGGTAAAATTAAAAGAGGTAACCGTGAAATCATCATCGAGTCTAAATTTGGCGAAGTGAAGAAATACTTAGTGAAATTGTCTAGCCAAATCTTGGTTCAGGAAAATGACTTTGTAAGAGCGGGTATTCCATTGTCTGACGGAGCCATCACTCCAGATGATATTTTAAGAATTCAAGGTCCATCAGCTGTTCAACAGTATTTGGTAAATGAAATTCAAGAAGTATACCGTCTGCAAGGGGTGAAAATTAATGATAAGCACTTTGAGGTTGTAATACGTCAAATGATGCGTAAAGTTAGAGTTCAAGATCCAGGCGATACCTTATTCCTAGAAGAGCAATTAATACATACTAGTGATTTTATCTTAGAAAACGATAAATTATACGGTATGAAAGTGGTAGAAGATTCTGGTGATTCTGATAACCTAAAAGCAGGACAAATTATTTCTCCACGTGAATTGCGTGATGAGAATTCTTTGTTGAAACGTAATGATAAAAACTTGGTTGTGGCTCGTGAGGTAATCACGGCTACTGCAACTCCAGTTCTTCAAGGTATCACAAGAGCATCGCTTCAAACCAAATCATTTATTTCTGCGGCCTCGTTCCAAGAAACAACAAAAGTGTTAAACGAAGCAGCAGTAGCTGGAAAAATTGACACCCTAGAAGGTCTTAAAGAGAACGTTATTGTTGGGCATAGAATTCCTGCAGGTACTGGTATGAGAGATTACGACCATACTATTGTTGGCTCTAAAGATGACTATAATGAAATAATGGCAAGTAAAGAAGAATATATCTACTAGTTATGAGTGATGCTAATCAACAACAAGGGCAAATAAACATTGAGCTTGATGAGAAAACGGCCGAAGGGATTTATTCCAATTTAGCCATTATTAATCATTCCGCTTCGGAGTTTATCTTGGATTTTGTTACCGTCATGCCGGGTGTACCAAAGGCTAAAGTTAAATCTAGAGTTATTTTAACACCACAACACGCCAAAAGGTTTCTGAAGGCATTGGGTGAAAACTTGCACCGATTTGAAGTTTCCCATGGTGAAATAAAAGATACCGAGCAACCCCAAATTCCTTTGAATTTTGGTCCTGCGGGTCAAGCATAGTACATTTTTTAATGTTTCTATAAAAAACTCCTCAAGCAATTGGGGAGTTTTTTATATAATTTACCCCAGCCTTTAAATTGTTTACTCTGGGAACCTTCATTAATTAATTTTAACCCAAATTTCAAAAAATAAGTTTTCTATTTATAACAACTCCATTACGAAGTTTAATTTTTAAAATGAGAAGTGTCATTACATGAACCACTATCCCATCTAGTTGAAAAACCAGGACCAACAATTGCATTTTGTGAAAATAATAGTGTTGGTAACAGAATTAAAATCTGAAAACAACTTCTCAAACACGTTGCTATTTTTGTAGCTTTACTCATACTTCTTAGTCTTATTAAAATTAATCAAACAAAAAATAAAAACACATTGGGACATCTGCAATCTAAATTTAATAATTAATTGATTGATTTCAGAGAAAAAAAAATTTAATCTTATTTTGTAATGAATTGTAATGAGTTTTCTTTACTATTTTAGCAGTTCATTTTTTATAAATAAAATTTATTATGAAAAAAAACATTTTTATTTCAATAATCCTTTTGTTAAATTATTTAAATAGTTTTTCACAAGTTTTTTCAAATTCCGATGTAACTGCTGCGGGTTTTTGGGATGGGACATTAACAAAAACAGTAACTGTTTCAGGGCTTTCCAATTTAAATGCTAATATTTTTGAATTAGTTCAAGTTAATCTCCACATGGGTGATGATGACAATACAAGAAACTTTTCAAGATACAATATAAAAATAACATCTCCTTCTGGAAGTTTTATAACATTAGTAAAAATTAATGATTTAATTAGTCCATCATTCTCTTTTCCAAATAGTTTAATACGAGAATTTAATACTAAATTTAGAGATAATTCATATTTAAAACTCCCACAAAATCATGGTACTTCAGCACAACCATATCATATTGGTTATTATAAATCATTTGATCCCTTTTCAATTTTTAACGGACAAAATCCAAATGGGGATTGGACAATAACAATATTTGAAAATTCAGGAGCATCCGGAGCAAGATTTAACAATGTTGATTTAGTTTTTAAATCTCCTTATACTGTACAAGATTATACAACACTTAATAGTTATGATAATTGTGCTACTCCTTATTGTTTAGGAACAGCTGAAATTATTGTAGCATCCAATAATGGATTTACAAATCAAACGGGAGATATGTATAATTCTAATACTGCAATATGTGAATGGAATGCCGCCCAAAACAATTCCGCTTGGTTCAAATTTAGAGCAGCCCAAACTACGGGAAGTATAACCATTTCTGGGATATCAGGAAATTTGCAAATATTAGCAATTGATGCTGGTGCAGACAACAATCCTTGTACGGCAGCAGATAATATTGTACTAAATGGTGGCTGTCCCACATTAAGTAGTAATGATACGTATTCTAGTCCACAATACACTAATGGTTCTACAAAAAATAATCAACTGAATTTAAGCGGATTAACTGTTGGTGAATTTTATTATTTTATCGTTGATGGAACTAGCTCTTCGGTTTCCCCATTTTATATTGAGACAATCGGCACTTCATTTGATTGCTCTAATTGTGACCTAAATGTTACCTTAGGAAGCAATAGTCCAGTATGTGCAAATGGGACATTAAATCTAACTTGTAATGATGGTGCAAGTTGGTCTTGGACTGGTCCAAACGGTTTTACTAGTAACAGTCAAAATCCAACCTTGAACAATGTAACGTCTTTGGCTTCTGGAACCTATACTGTGGCTATTACAGATATCAATGGTTGTTCAGATACTAAATCAATAGATGTAGTAGTAAATTCTTCCGTAACTCCTACTTTTAATACCCCAAGCCCAGTTTGTATTGGTTCAACATTAAACCCGCTGCCAACAACTTCAAACAATGGAATTCAAGGTCAATGGAGTCCTGCCTTGAATAACTCCGCAACAACAATTTATACATTTACTCCTAATCCAGGTCAATGTGCTTCAACTACAACGCTAACCATAACAGTTAATAATTGTGATTTTGGTGCCTATGCTAGTGCAGTTTGGATGGATGATTGTACTGAACTTGGTGATGGAAAATTTTACAATACAACTGGAGGAGGCGCTGATTTAATTAATCAAGAACCAGGCAATACATTTATTAAAGATTTTGGGGTGCATGTAGCAAACTCTTCTAGTTTGATTTTTAGAGGAGGTGAGGTAAAAACCTATAAAAACGGCGGTACTAATGTTTGTGGTGCTAAAATGTACTACAGATATTATTTAACCTCTGCAACAGCTGGTACTTTTACCCCAAGAAACTTAGCTTTTATTAGCGACTGTAATACAAGTACAAGTGAATTTCCAAATGGTGGTGGGCCTTGTGTTGCGGGTCAGCAAAAATGGCAATGTGTATCGCAACCTGGATGTGATGCTCCTATAAATTTAACTACAGTTCCTCCTGGCGATTATACATTGGAAGTTTACTATGATGTAACTGGTGATTTTAATTCTACCACTCAATGTGATGATACTATCATTTTAAATAACGGAGGGACAAACTATAAAGCTAATTTTAGTATTATAGCTGTACCAACATTGACTAATACTAATCCAACAACTTGTAATGGTTCAGACGGTAGTATTACTATTTCAGGCTTAACATCTAATGAAGTTTATTCTATAAGTTACACCTTTAATACAGCAGCTGTTGGGCCAAATAATTATACTTCAAATAATAATGGGGAAGTTCTAATTTCAAATTTGGGGATTGGTACATATTCAGGTTTTAGCTTTGTTATTAATAGTTGTACTACTGTTTTAACCTCTAGCGTAACATTACAAAATCCAGTTATAATACCAGTTTTTAGCACTCCTAATCCTTATTGTTATGGTGCTAACGTTCCGTCAACAGTTTTGCCTACTACTTCAAACAATGGTATTACAGGAAGTTGGTTGCCAGCTATAAATAATACTGCAACTACAAACTATACTTTTACTCCAGATGCAGGTCAATGTGCCACGACTACTAATTTAACTGTTGTGATTAATCTAGAAATTACCGGGTCAATTAATTCAAATCCAAATACGATTTGTAATGCAAGTTCAACCAATTGTGAGTATACAGGCCCAATAGCATTTATTAACGAAGTGATGTATATGCCAGGAACTAATTTTAGTGTACTTGGGAGCGATAATGCGAATGCAGATTTTCAGTCATTATACAACAACTCAAATACTGGGCAAGAATGGATAGAAATATACAATCCTAATCCATGTGTTTCATTGGATTTAGGTTGTTATGTTTTAGGATCGGACACTAGTGCTATTAATTCTGGCGCTTTTTCTTTTCCAAGCGGTACTACTATACCACCTCTTGGCTTCCTTACTATAGGTGCAGGACCAAATGTTGATATGAATTTATATAATTATGTAGGCACATCAAGTCTTGTAGGGTCTAACAGATGGCATTTAGAAAATGGTTGTGGTTATATTTTACTTGCCAATCCTTCAGGGGTTATTATTGACGCTTTATATTGGTCTCAAAACAACGCGTCAGATTTAACAGAAAGTACATCATGTGAAGACAGTTTTAATAGTAATTTAAACATTCCTAATCAATGTAATCCAGCAATAAATCCTTTACCCAAACCAAGAGATATTTCTAATATTGTTTATGTAGGTAATTTTGGTGCAACTGCTCAAGGTTCTGCAAATATAGGACGCACAATTTCTAGGACTACTGATGGCGCAAATACATTTGTTATAAGCCCTCAACTTGGAGGTACACCAGGAAATTGCAATGGAGTTTGTACACCTCCATTTTCTGGAGGTTCCACATGCAATGGAAGTGCCACAGTTACTATTACACAAGGTTCTGGAAATTATAGTTATTTATGGAATGACTCTCAAGCTCAAACTACGGCAACAGCTACCAATTTATGTGCTGGAAATTATTGTGTTACCGTAACCGATTTGGATACCAATTGTACTTATAATAATTGTATTACTGTAGGAGATGATACCCTACTTCCTGTTTTATCTACATTAACTTCCACAACCCCAATATGTTCGGGAGATAATGCTGTATTTGCTTTAACTGGAACTCCCAATGCAACGGTGAGTTATACTATTAATACGGGTGCCAACCAAACCGTTATTTTAGACGCAACTGGAAATGCAACGGTAACAGTAAATA
>JBILYQ010000132.1:0-6413 GCA_044377655.1 Flavobacterium sp. | reverse complement strand
AAACTATTTTTTAATAAATTTTCAAAAAAGATGAGCAACAAAATCTATCTTAAAACAAGTGATATTGAAAAATTAGAAAAACAAGAACGCGTACATTTAATTAACAGTCTAGGTGGCTTTAAAAGTTTGGCTTTGGTTGGAACTTCTGATAAGAATGGAAATAATAATCTGTCTATTTTCAGCTCTTTTTTTCACATTGGAGCTAATCCACCACTAATTGGAATGATTTTTCGTCCAAGTCCGCCGGAGCGTGATACCATGCGTAACATTATTGACACCGGATTTTATACCGTCAATCACGTAAACGAATCGATATATAAACAAGCACATCAAACTTCTGCCAGATACGATAAAGGAATTTCCGAATTTGATATTACAGGTTTGAGTGCGATATATAAAAATAATTTTTTTGCGCCTTTTGTATCCGAAAGTAACATCCAATTAGGTATTGAATTTAAAGAGAAAATAGATATTTCAATCAATGATACAATATTAATAATTGGCGAAATTGTTCAAATTTATATTCCATTTGATTGTTTATCGTCAGATGGCTTTTTAAATTTAGAAATGGCAAATACCATCACATGTTCGGGTTTAGACAGTTATCACAAAACGGTTCAATTGGACAGATTAAGTTATGCAAAACCCGATAGACAAATTACTTCATTACTCGAAAATTGAATAAAAAACCCATAAATATTGTTTGGTTCAAACGTGATTTACGTTTTACAGATCACGAGCCACTTTTTATGGCACAACAACAAAAAATTCCAACGCTTCTAGTATATTTTTTTGAACCTTCAGTTATGGCTTATGATGATAGCGATACAAGGCATTGGCGCTTTGTTTACGAATCGTTACAGGAAATGCAAGCCAAACTCAAAAAACTAAATTCGAAAATTTATATTTTTCATAACGAAACCGAAATCGTATTTGAAGAACTGGCAAAAAAATATGATGTCAATACCATTTTTTCGCACCAAGAAATTGGAAATAAAATTACATTCGACCGAGACATTGCCATGCAAAAATTATTTACCTCATATAAAATCCAATGGAAAGAGTTTCAGTTGCATGGCGTGATTCGCAAACTGAAAACTCGAAAAAATTGGGAACAACGTTGGGAACAAAAAATGAGAGATATTCCCAAAAAAAGTGACAATAAGGAGTTGAAATATTTTGATTTGGACGAACAAATTTATGCAAATCTAAAAGGAAAAACACTTGATATTGCTATCACCACTCGGAATAAAAACTTTCAAGAAGGCGGAGAATATTGGGCTTGGCGCTATTTGGACAGTTTTGTAAAAGAACGATATGTTAATTACAGCAAACACATTTCAAAACCCGGTTTGAGCCGAAAAGGTTGCAGTCGATTGTCGCCCTATTTATCGTATGGCAATATTAGTATGCGAATGGTATATCAATATGCTATGCAAAATTATGAAAAAGCCACAAACAAAAGAGCGCTATCCAATTTTGTTTCGCGGCTTTTTTGGCATTGTCATTTCATGCAAAAATTTGAAGATGAATGCAGTATGGAATTTGAAAACATCAATAAAGCGTATGATGTACTTTCAAAACCCAAAAATGAAAATTATATAAAAGCTTGGCAGGAAGGAAAAACTGGCGTTCCAATTGTTGATGCTTGCATGCGTTGTTTAGTAGCAACGGGTTACATGAACTTTAGAATGCGCGCCATGACAGTTTCCTTTTTTGTTTTTAACCTTTGGCAAGATTGGCGCGAACTTCATTTCTTGGCGCGACAATTTTTGGATTACGAACCTGGAATTCATTATCCACAATTACAAATGCAATCTGGCGTTACCGGAATAAATACCATTCGAATTTACAATCCGATTAAAAATTCTCAAGAACATGACACCGAAGGTTTGTTTATCAAGCAGTGGATTCCAGAGTTGAACGATATTCCAGGAAATTTAATTCACGAGCCTTGGAAATTAAGCAGCATTGAGCAACAATTTTACAATTGCCAAATCGGGATAGATTATCCAAATCCGATTGTTGATGTTGAAGAAACTCGTAAATATGCTAGCGATATTGTTTGGAATTTCAGAAAAAATGACACTGTGAAAACCGAAGGAAAACGAATTCTCCAAAAACATGTTAGCAATCCCAAATCAGGACAGAGAAAAAAATCGGTAAAAAAATGAAAGGAATAAAAAAACAAAATTTACCAAGCAAAATATGTATCACTTGTGGCCGACCATTTGACTGGCGCAAAAAGTGGGAGAAAAATTGGGATGAAGTCAAATATTGCAGCGAAAGATGTCGCAACGAAAAAAAGAAAACCACGTAGATGAAGGAAAATATAAACACTAAAAAAACACTACGGATTATTTTGGGAGACCAACTCAATTCCAATCATTCTTGGTTTCAAACTGTCGATGAAACGGTAACTTACCTGATGATGGAAGTGCGTTCCGAAACTGAATATGCACTGCATCATATCCAAAAAGTAGCCGGATTTTTTGCAGCCATGCAACAATTTGCAACCCTGCTAAAAGAGCAAAACCATAATGTAATTTACATTCATTTCAATGACAAAAATAACTTGCATTCTTTCGAAGGAAATTTAGATTTTTTAATCAAAAGCCATCATTTTACACATTTCGAGTACCAATTACCCGATGAATATAGAGTTGACCAATTATTCAAAAAGTTTGCTGAAAATAATTCTATAATAACGAAAGCATACGATACCGAACATTTTTTGAGCGAAAGAAACGAATTGGGTGATTTTTTCGCTGGAAAGAAAACGTTTTTGATGGAAAGTTTTTATCGTTACATGCGAAAAAAACACAATGTCTTAATGCAAGGAGATAAACCGCTGACAGGACAATGGAATTACGACGGCGAGAACCGAAAAAAATTGCCTGCAAACCACAAATCAACAAACCCATTAGTTTTCAATAATGATGTCACAAAAATGGTGACTGAAATACAAAAAGGAAACATTAAAACCATTGGAAACATCGACGCTAAGAATTTTATTTGGCCAATAAATCGAGAACAATCCTTGGAATTATTGAATTTTTTCGTTGCCGAATGTTTGCCATTATTCGGAAGCTATCAAGATGCCATGACGCCAAATGAATGGTCGTTATATCATTCAAGATTATCATTTTCAATGAATATCAAACTGATTTCGCCACTTGAAGTAATCCAAAAAGCAACTGAAGAATGGGAAAAACGACAAACTGAAATCGAATACAATCAATTGGAAGGTTTTGTACGGCAAATTATTGGCTGGCGCGAATACATGCGAGGCATTTATTGGCTAAAAATGCCCGACTATGCAACGTTGAATTTCTTCGATAACCAACAAAAATTACCCGATTGGTTTTGGACTGGAAAAACAAAAATGAGTTGCTTGAAAGATGCCATTACACAATCTTTGGATTATGCTTATGCGCATCATATTCAACGATTAATGATTACAGGAAATTTTGCTTTGCTCGCCGGAGTGCATCCGGATGAAGTGGATTATTGGTATTTGGGTATTTACATTGACGCTATCGAATGGGTTGAAATCACCAATACACGAGGCATGAGCCAATTTGCCGATGGTGGAATTGTGGGCACAAAACCCTATGTAAGTTCAGCAACATACATCGATAAAATGAGCCACTATTGCAAAGGCTGTTATTATGATAAATCAAAGAAAACAGGAGAAAAAGCATGTCCATTTAACAGTTTATATTGGAATTTTTATGATAAAAACGAAGATAAATTGTCGAAAAATCCTAGAATTGGGATGATGTACAATGTGTGGCGAAAAATGAATCCTAATGCAAAAGCTGCATTGCTAGAACAAGCCGATTATTACCTGAAAAATATCAATACATTATAATGAGAACAACCATTGTTTGGTTTAAAACCGATTTACGATTAGAAGATAACGAAACGCTTATTAGAGCTATCGAGCAATCTGACGAGATTATTCCTGTATATTGTTTTGACGATTCACATTATAAAATCAGCGAATTTGGATTTCAAAAAACTGGAAATTTCAGAGCACAATTCCTTATGGAATCCTTGACTGATTTGGACATGAATTTAAGAAAAATAGGTTCTGGTTTAGTGATTTTGAAAGGAAATCCTGAAATTGAAATTCCTAAAATCGTTCAGGAATATAAAGCCCAAAAAGTGTTTGCAAAACGCGAAGTTGCCTATGAAGAAAAAATCACAGAACAGCTTGTTGAAAAAGAACTTTGGAAACTCAATTGCGAATTAAAAACATTCAGCTCCAGCACTTTGTATCATGCCGAAGATTTACCATTCTCGATAAAAGACATTCCAGATGTATTTACAAGTTTTAGAAAAAAAATAGAAAAAGAGTCAACAATACGAACAATTTTTGACTCTCCAATAAAAATAAAATCTCCTATACTACCCGATTTTAAACTTCCAAGTTTGGAAAAATTGGGTATCAATCAGGCAATTAAAAGTGATTCGAGAGCTGCAATTCAATTTAAGGGTGGCGAAACCGAAGCGTTAAAAAGAATCAATAATTACTTTTTTGAAACCAAAGCCATTTCGCAATATAAAGAAACGCGCAACGGCATGATTGGCGAAAACTATTCGTCTAAACTTTCTGCTTGGCTTGCGCTTGGTTGTGTTTCGCCAAGAAAAATTTACAGCGAACTCAAAAAATACGAATCACTTTATGAAGCAAATGAATCAACCTATTGGCTTGTTTTTGAACTGCTTTGGCGTGATTATTTCCGTTTTGTGATGAAAAAATACAACCACAAACTTTTTATGCAAACGGGTATTCAAGATAAAGTAACGCCAAGTAATAAAAACAAAACGCAACTTGAATCTTGGATAAATGGAACCACAGGCGTTGATTTTGTTGACGCTAACATGCTTGAACTTAAACTCACCGGTTTTATGAGCAACAGAGGAAGACAAAATGTAGCCAGTTATTTGTGTAATGATTTGAAACTGGATTGGCGTTATGGCGCTGCCTATTTTGAACAGCAATTAATAGATTACGATGTTTGCAGCAATTGGGGAAATTGGGCTTATTTAGCTGGTGTTGGTAATGATCCAAGAGGCAATCGTTATTTCAATATTGAGAAACAAGCCAGTGATTATGACAAAAATAAAGCGTTTCGAAAATTATGGTTGAAAAAATAAAAATAGTTCGTTTTTAACCCAACCAACCATCTCTGTCCAAACTTCTGTACTGAATGGCTTCCGCAATGTGATTAGAAACCACAACATCGGTTGCTTCCAGGTCGGCAATGGTTCGGGCTACTTTCAATATTCTGTCAAAAGCTCTTGCCGAAAGATTCAATCGTTCCATGGCAGTTTTCAAAAGCAATAACGAAGTTTCGTCTAGCGGGCAATATTCTCGAATTTGCTTTGAACTCATTTGCGCATTGTAATGGATATTATCAAATGCTTCAAAACGTGAGGATTGAATTTCTCTTGCTGCTGTAACTCGTTTTCTAATTTCAACACTGCTTTCCCCTTTTCTGGTTTCGGTAAGTTTGTCAAATGGAACTGGCGTTACTTCAATATGAATATCAATTCGGTCCAAAAGTGGCCCGGAAATCTTGCTCAAATAGCGTTGCATTTCGTGTGGAGAAGATGATTGTGGCGAATCGGGATCATTAAAATAACCACTCGGACTCGGATTCATACTTGCCACCAACATGAACGACGACGGATAAGTAATGGTGAATTTTGCTCTGGAAATAGTCACTTCGCGGTCTTCCAATGGTTGTCGCATCACTTCGAGAACTTCTCTTTTAAACTCGGGCAATTCATCCAAAAACAAAACACCATTGTGTGATAACGAAATTTCTCCGGGTTGCGGATAACTGCCGCCACCAACAAGGGAAACACTCGATGCCGTGTGATGTGGTGATCGAAATGGCCGTTGACTCATCAAACCTGCATCTTTTATTTTTCCGGCAACGCTATGAATTTTGGTGGTTTCCAGAGCTTCTTTCAAGGTCATCGGTGGTAAAATACTTGGCAATCGTTTGGCCAACATCGTTTTTCCAGAACCTGGCGGACCAATTAAAATAATATTATGACCACCAGCAGCGGCAATTTCCATACACCGTTTAATGCTTTCTTGCCCTTTAACATCAGAAAAATCGAACTCCGGAAAATCCAATTCTTTATAAAATTCGGCTCTGGTGTCAATTATCGTAGGTTCTAAAGTTCCTGTTCCTTCAAAAAAATCTATGACTTGGGTTACATTTTTAATGCCATAAACATCCAGTCCTGTAACGATAGCAGCCTCTTTTACATTCTGGATGGGAAGAAAAAACCCTTTAAAACCTTCTTCTTTGGCTTTTATAGCAATGGAAAGCGCACCTTTTATGGGTTGTAATCCGCCATCCAATGACAATTCGCCCATGATTAAATAC
>JBILYQ010000010.1:0-16508 GCA_044377655.1 Flavobacterium sp. | reverse complement strand
GGATGCTGTAGGTTATTTTTCTTATGCTATTCCATTTGTCGGTGAGTTTTCAGATGTGATTTGGGCACCGATAGCGGCTTTTTTAATGACCAGAATATACAAAGGGCGTACGGGAAGAACAGCAGGAGTTTTAGAATTTATTGAAGAAGTTATTCCTTTTACAGATTTTATTCCTACTTTCACTCTAACTTGGATATACACTTATATCATAAAAAAAGGAACTTAATTGGTTCCTTTTTTTATTTTTTTTCAAACCAATCTGCAATAAAACCCAATTGTAAACTGCGCAACATTTTCTTTTCAAAGCCCCAAAAGAAAGCAAATTGTCCAAAGAGAAACCCATAGGCCACCAAGAGCAATTGGTAGGCTGGAAAGATTAATATAATATAGGCTGGATAATATAACCACAGCGAAGTATTTTCTTTTGTAATTCCGAGGAGTGTTAACAAAGGTTTAGAAAGATAGGCTGCCGAAGATCCAGTTATGGCAAAAACGATAAAAATGACAGTCATTTGCCAATTTGAAGTGATGTTCCAACGTTTTTTTAATTTTTCCATTGTAATTTGTAGCTGACGAAGATACCGTTTTTATGGCCTTGGAACAAAACCTGCTAGTTGCTGTTTTTTAGTGATTTGAAAATATATAAAATAGTTGTATAGCAAATAGTTTACTTCATATCCATAATCCACTCCTGGCGAATAATTAATCTGAATTTCATACAATCGAGGGTCGAAACGGTTGGGTTGCAAAACACGATTGTTCCATTCTGTTACATAAGTTATATTCCTATTTTCTAGATATTTTTGAGAATAGAATCCTCTTGGCTTGGCTTGCGAATTTAGCCAAGTATTGAATCCAGGATCAATAATTATTACTTCATATTCCATAGATTCATTTGCTATTCTGATGGTGTCCGATTGTATTGATGTAGTAACTTTTGAGTCGTTTGCAGCAATCTTTTTACTGCTTTTGCACGCCAAAAAAAAGAGTAAAATCAATCCCAAATACAGTACATTTTTCATAGCAGTGAATTTGATATAAAGTTAAATAAAAGCAGTTAATTGTTATTGAATTTTAACAAATAAAAAAGCCAATCGTTGCGATGCCCCCATAAAGTTAGACACTATTTGGGGGCATTTTTTATGGAAAGAAAAGTTAAGTATGATTATGCATTTAAATTAGAATGTGTAGAATTAGTTTTTAGTAAACGGATGATTTGCTCAGCCAGTTCAGTTCCAATTCTGTCTTGCGCTTCCAAAGTTGCCGCACCAATATGGGGTGTTAATGATATTTTTGGGTTCATCAAAACCTGAACAGAAGGTGTAGGTTCACTTTCAAAAACGTCTAATCCAGCAAATAATACTTTACCGCTGTCCAATGCTTTGACCAAATCCACTTCGTTGATAACCCCGCCACGAGAGCAATTCACGATACCAACGCCATCTTTCATTACATCAAATTCTGCTTTGCTAATCACATAACCGTCTTGCGCAGGTACGTGAAGCGTAATAAAATCAGAGTGTTTCAGAATATCTTCCATCGGTTCGGTTTCAAATGCCACATTGATGAATTGGCCATTGTAGAAATCGACTTTTACTTCCGTTTTATCAACAAATTTGTCTGCCGCAATGACTTTCATACTCAATCCCAACGCCATTTTTGCTACCGCTTGACCAATACGACCAAAACCGATAATTCCTAATGTTTTTCCTCTTAATTCAATTCCGTCGGCATAGGCTTTTTTCAAACCATCAAAATTGCTATCGCCTTCCAAAGGCATGTTTCTATTAGAATCATGCAAAAAACGTACGCCCGAAAACAAATGTGCAAAAACTAATTCGGCCACACTTTCTGAAGAAGAAGCGGGTGTATTGATTACGTGAATTCCTTTGCTGAGAGCATAATCAACATCGATATTGTCCATTCCAACACCGCCGCGTCCAATGATTTTTAATCCCGGACAAGCATCAATAATATCCTGACGCACTTTGGTAGCGCTTCTTACAAGAACTACACTAACATTATTGTTATTAACAAAATTGGCAACTTGCTCTTGCGCTACTTTCGTGGTGATTACTTCAAATCCTCCTTTTTCTAGCGCTTTAATACCACTTTTAGAAATTCCGTCGTTGGCTAATACTTTCATTTTTTTTATGTCATTACGAAGGACGAAAAAATCTTGTCCTCCAATTATTTTTTTATTAAACTATAACTTCTTTTTGTTTGTTTACTACTTCTTCAAGTGATTTCATTACATCTACTAGAACTTGAACGCTTTCAATCGGCAGTGCGTTGTACATCGAAGCACGATAACCACCAACAGAACGGTGTCCGGTGATTCCTGAAATTCCCGCCTCTTTCCACATTCTATCAAAAGTGTCTTGATGTTCAGGATTTACCAATAAGAAAGTAGCATTCATGTTGCTTCGGTCTTCTGTAACGGACGCGCCTTTGAATAATGGGTTTCTGTCTATTTCGGTGTATAACAAATTGGCTTTTACCTCATTTAATTTTTCAATTGCAGGAATACCACCAAGATTTTTCAACCATTGCAATGTCAAAAGTGAGGTGTAAATAGCAAAAACGGCTGGCGTATTGTACATGCTTTCCGCTTTGATGTGTTTTTCATAATCCAAAATACTTGGAATTATTCTTCCCGATTTTCCAAGGATTGATTCTTTAACCACTACTAAAGTTGTTCCGGCTGGACCCATATTTTTTTGTGCGCCTGCATAAATCAAATCAAACTTGGAGAAATCCAAAGTTCTTGAAAAGATATCCGAACTCATATCGCAAACCATCGGAATATCCAATGTTGGGAATGATTTCATTTGGGTTCCAAAAATGGTGTTGTTCGACGTGCAGTGAAAATAATCCGCATCAGCAGGAACGTTATATTCTTTGGGAATATAAGTATAATTATCTTCTTTTGATGAGGCTACCACAACAGTTTCTCCAAAAAGCTTGGCTTCCTTGATGGCACTGTTTGCCCAAGTTCCTGTGTCAAGATAAGCTGCTTTTCCATCAATTTTCATTAAATTATAAGGAACCATCAAAAATTCCAAACTCGCACCACCGTGCAAAAACAACGCCTGATATCCTTTTCCTTCCAGTCCCAAAAGTTCTAAAACAAGCGCACGAACTTCGTCCATAACGGCAACAAAATCTTTACTTCGGTGTGATATTTCAAGAATTGATAAACCGGAATTGTTGAAATTTAAAATGGCTTGTGCTGCTTTTTCAAAAACTTCTTGTGGGAGAATACAAGGTCCGGCGCTATAATTGTGTATTTTTTTCATGATAGTTGTTGTAGTCAAATATTAGATTGCAAATTTCGACATTAGGTAATAAAAAAGCGATTGGAATTTGCTAATAATTAATACTGATTATTAACGAAAACGATTTAGTTTATAACATTTATTGCGAATAATGCAACTAGATTTTTAATAAAAATTTAATAGTATCCACATTATCAGCATAATCCCAAAGTTTAGGTTGTTGGGTTTGCCCAAAAGCGATGGAGTTTTCAATTAAATTATTAGAAACAATACATTGGATTTGGTCTTCTTCAAGTTGCAAACACGACTGAATTTCTTCAAGGTTTTCGTAGCGTTCATAAAAAACGCTCGAAATAGGCGAGGCGTGACTACTGTCTTCTTTTAGCGTCAGGAATTCGTTGTCCAACAGTTTAAAATTGCTCATCAGAAAGACAGCTTTGTTATAATCGTAATTATTAGCATATTTTTCATAATAAATAACATCTTTATATTCGAAAATAGCTTTGAAAAACGCATCAAAATCATAGTCTTTGGGTACAAAGAGTTTGGAAACATTTCGACAACCCAATCCAAAATACCTGAAAATATCTTCGCCTAAATTCACCAAATCTTCTTTGGTTTCTTTGCCGTTCAAAACAGCCACTGAGTTTCTGTTTTTTCGGATGATACTGGGTTTATCTTTGAAATAAAACTCAAAATAGCGTGCGGTATTATTGCTTCCCGTGGCAATCACGGCGTCAAAACCTTCTAGTTTTCCTTCAGAGAAAGTGATAAATGCTGCCAATCGTTCATCAACTGCGATAAGGTATTTTGCCAAAAAAGGCAATAATTTTTGGTCGTTAGAGGATGTTTTTACCAACACTTTATGACCCGAAAGCAAGACCGAAAGGAAATCGTGAAAACCTACCAGAGGAATATTTCCGGCCAGAATTAAAGCAACGGTTTTTGGTTTGACATTATCCAAATTATAACCAGATAACCACTGGTTTATATTGGTTTCCGTTAAGGCATTTGCCCAAGATTGAATGGCAAAATAGACTTGCTCTGGCGTAAACCAACCGTTGTGCGATTGTGACAATGTAATCAAAGCTTTGAAATCTTCAAAAAACAAATCGTTATGTAAAACGGCATCGTTTCTAAGGTTTTCACTTTCAGTAAATTGACTTAAAAAGTTTCCGAGTTCAATAAAACATTTTTTTTTGTTGTTTTGTAACATTTGTTTATTTGTTTATGACGAGATTTGATTGTAAATTTGCACAAAAATAAGGCTTATTTACTCAAAAGTCAAAAGGCATCAGACCAAAATGAGATAAAATCTACAAAACGATGGCGTCAAACTTTATGAGAGTAAGACTTTAATAACTTTAAGAAAAGATAATGGCAATAATTATAACAGACGAATGTATTAATTGTGGCGCTTGCGAACCAGAATGTCCTAACACGGCAATTTATGAAGGCGCTGACGATTGGCGATATAAAGACGGAACCAAATTAAGAGGAAAAGTGATTTTACCTGATGGAACAGAAGTAGATTCTGACGCAGCTCAAACTCCAATTTCTGATGATATTTACTATATCGTTCCTGGAAAATGTACTGAATGTAAAGGTTTTCATGATGAACCACAGTGTGCTGCGGTTTGTCCTGTTGATTGTTGCGTTCCCGATGATAATCATGTCGAAAGTGAAGAAACATTGTTAAACAGACAATCGTTTTTGCACAACGAATAATTTTTATTCTAATGTCAACAAAAAATCCTGAGTTAACGCTCAGTTTTTTTTTGTAAAACACTCAAATTTAAATTTTTAGAAAATAAAGGTTTAAAAAAAAATGTAAAAAAAGTAGTATTTAAGAGAAATATTTCACTAATTTTATTGAAATATTGATCAGATGCTTAAAAAATTCCTTTTACTTTTCATATTTGGTCTATTTTTTTATGGATCGGCACAAACAGAGGTTAAAACGCTGGTACTTCTTGGGGAAGAAACAAATATTCCTATAGAAGATGCCACGGTGACTGTTTTAAAATCTAAACATAATTATTTGAGTAATGCCAATGGTGCAGTAGATTTAGAAATAAATGGGGTGTCTACTATTCAAATTAAACACCCATCCTATGTTGATATAACCATTAAATCAACTTTTTTAAAAGAAAAAAAAAATGTTGTTTATTTAAAAAGCAACATTAATAATCTGGAGGAAATTATTATAACCAAAAAACATCCACAAAAAATCCTGTTATCGTTAATTCAGAATTCTAAAAAAAGGCTTACTATTCCTTCCCGTTTAAAGATATATTCCCGTGAGTTTTATAAATTAAATGGCAGATATGCTTATTATAACGATGGTTTGATGAATTTTCAACTTATTAATAAAGCTAATAAAACTAAAGTAGTTGTTTTAGTAGAACAAAATCGTTCCATTGAGTTAGCGAAAATTGATAATTATTTAGATTTAGTAGGTTACAATTTGAATGACATTATGGAAAATTATTATAATTTTAAATACTTAAATCCAATTTTAGAATCAGTGGCAAGAAAAGAGTATGATTTTATAATAAAGACCTACAATAAGAATAAAGAATACAATATTATTATTGCATCTCCAATTGAAGATTCTAAAGGTTTGATGGATGACTTTTCTATAATATACGATCCAAAGGAAAAATTAATTATTGAAGTCAGTTCGTTTCTTTCTCCTACAGTATTGTCAAAACTAAAAGAAAGAACTAGGAATGGAACAAAAAATATTTACAAGTCTTTTTTTAAAACCATTTACAAAGTTCAAAATAACGATTATTTTTTATTGAGTTCTAAAGAAGAAATTGGTTTTGAAAAAATTGAAAAAGACATCAAAAATGAAATAGAAGTACGCAACTATTTTTTAACTACAAATTTTAGCAACACTAATTTTACTTATAAAGAAGACGAAGTTTTTAAAGAAAAAACACTCTATAATAAAAAAGATATAATATTATCAGATTATTGGAATCAATCGGGTTTAACTCCTTTAGAGGATGAGCAATTTATCCTTCGTTCCATTGAAAAATTAGATTAAACAAGTGTCCTTCTCCCGTTTTTTGTCTGTTTCTTTTACATACCAATGAGTTAATCATCATTAATCTGTTAAAAATACCCTGTTGTATAGTACTATAATAGTCATCAACAGCATCTGTAAAATCACCAAATTTGTTATATAACCTAATAAGCTGTTTGTTGCACTCTCTTCTTTCAATACGTTGATTACAAAAGGTTGAGTTGCCAGATGAAGTTCCTTTTTTTTTAAACGCTAATAGTTTTATACAAAACAATATAAACCTTATATTTGCTCACTTTTTAGAAATAACCATTAACAAAATAACTTTCTTTATAATGAAAGCAGGAATTGTAGGATTACCCAATGTTGGAAAATCAACTTTATTTAATTGTTTGTCAAATGCCAAAGCACAAAGCGCTAATTTTCCGTTTTGTACCATTGAGCCAAATATTGGTGTGGTAAATGTCCCTGACCCAAGAATTACCAAATTAGAAGAATTGGTAAAGCCAGAGCGTGTACAAATGGCAACCGTAGATATCGTAGATATTGCTGGATTGGTAAAAGGAGCTAGTAAAGGAGAAGGTTTAGGCAATCAATTTCTTGGAAATATCAGAGAATGTAATGCAATTATTCATGTCTTGCGTTGTTTTGATAACGACAATATTATCCACGTAGATGGAAATGTAAACCCAATCCGTGACAAAGAAACAATTGATATCGAATTGCAATTGAAAGACTTGGAAACTGTTGAAAAACGTTTGGAAAAAGTAAATCGTGCAGCAAAAACTGGAAATAAAGAAGCCCAAACCGAAAAAGCACTTTTAGACAGAATCAGAGAAAATTTATTACAAGCAAAATCAGCAAGAACAATTACTCCACAAAGTAATGAAGAAGAAGTTTTGTTAGAAAGTTTTCAATTAATTACTGCAAAACCTGTTTTGTATGTTTGTAATGTTGATGAAAATTCAGCAGTAAATGGGAATAAATATGTTGACCAAATTCGCGAATTAGTAAAAGATGAAGATGCTGAGGTAATTATCCTTTCAGTTGGAGCAGAGGCTGATATCACTGAGTTAGAAAGCTACGAAGAGCGTCAGGTTTTTCTAGAAGATATGGGATTAACCGAGCCAGGTTCCGCGGTTTTGATTCGTGCCGCATACAAATTATTAAAGCAACAAACGTATTTTACAGCAGGAGTTAAAGAAGTACGTGCTTGGACAGTAAATATTGGAGCTACTGCGCCACAAGCAGCTGGAGTAATTCACACTGATTTCGAAAAAGGGTTCATCCGTGCAGAAGTTATTGCTTTTGAAGATTTTGTACATTATGGTTCGGAAGCGAAAGCAAAAGAGGCAGGAAAATTTAAAGTAGAAGGAAAAGAATATATTGTAAAAGATGGTGATGTGATGCATTTTCGTTTTAATGTGTAAGTAAACAATTTATCATTTTTAAGATTGAGGATTTAATAACTGCTAAAGAAATTTTGCAGTTTTTTTTTACACAATCAATTTCATTGAATTTTTAATAGGAAATAGAGTTAAATTCCAAATGAATGATTACTAATTTTTTTTTTATTTAATATTAATTTAATATTTTTGTTATACAATATGGATTTTTAATTAAAAAATATAGAGTTTTTCTTATTTAAAATGGAATTAATCCCGAGACAATGAAACTTCAACAACTAATAATAAATAATCAAAAAGAGTTTGAAAACATTTTCACTACTACTAGTTTTGATAACCAAAAAGCCAATCTCGTTTTAGTCTTTGGAGAAAGAGAAATTCTTGAAATTTCACTGCCTTATACTAAAATAAAAGAATTATATCCACAAGCACATATAGTTACTTGTTCCACTTCAGGTCAGTTTTCTAATTCTAATATTGAGTTTGACACTATCGTTTCTACGGCAATAGAATTTGAAAAAACAAATATAAAAGTGGTTGAAATTGATATACTAGAAAATAATAGTATAAAAGTATTAGGCGATAAAGTCTCAAAGGAACTTTTCAAAGAAGATTTAAAATTAATTTTAGTGCTTTCTGAGGGTAGTTTTATTAATGGAACAGAATTGGTTGAGGAATTAGAAAAACAAACAAAAGCTACCATACCTATATTTGGTGGGCTTGCAGGAGATAATGTTAAGTTTGAACGAACACTTGTAGGTTTAGACGATAATGCTAGTCCTGGAAAAGTGGTAGTAATTGGTTTTTACGGAGATAAAATAAATTTTGGTTTTGGTTGTGAAGGTGGCTGGACAGATTTTGGACCCGAACGAGAAGTTACACTTTCAGAGAAGAATGTTTTATATAAAATTGGAGATAGATTTGCGTTGGATTTATATAAAGAATATTTAGGAAAATATGCGGATGATCTACCCGGATCTGCATTGTATTTTCCTCTTTCAATGAAAGAAAATAGAGATTCATCTCCTGTTGTACGAACTATTTTATCTATAGATGAAAAAAATAAATCAATGACTTTTGCAGGCAATATTCCTCAAGGTTCTATAATTAGATTGATGAAAGGTAATTTTGATAAACTTATCGATGCATCCAATTCCGCAGCCACAAAATCTTTTTCCAATCATTTATCCCAGCCAGAATTAGCTATTTTAGTAAGTTGTGTAGGAAGAAAAATAGTATTAGGTAATAGAATTGACGAAGAGTATGAAGCTGTAAAAGAGGTTTCTGGAAATGCAGTTGTTTGTGGGTTTTATTCCTATGGTGAGATTTCACCAATTTTAGGATTTAAAAATTGTGAATTGCACAATCAAACAATGGCAATTTTAACGATTAGTGAAGACTAAAAAGTCATGATAAAGGATAATTTGCATTCACAATTAAACAGACAAATTAATAAGTTTTTGTCGGAAGAAATCATTAATGATAATCCGTCTTTACAAAAATTTATTGAAGTTGTAAATCAATCCTACAATAATTACGATAAAGATTCTGACTTAATAGAACAGTCAATGCGTTTAAATGATCTAGAGTTTTATGAGATTAATAAAAAAATTAATGATCAATTAGAAAAACATAAAAATATTCGAATTAAATTAATTGAGGCCATAAAGGGACTCAATATAGCCAATGAGATAGAAGTCGAAAATGAGAATAATTTGATTGATTTGTTACATGTTTTGAACAATGAAATTAAAATAAAAAAAGAGTTTGAGGAGCAATTGCATATTGCTAAGCATCTTGCTGAAAACGCAAATGAGGCAAAAACCGATTTCCTCTCTATAATGAGTCACGAAATTCGAACTCCATTAAATGCTATCATTGGTTTAATATACATTATAGAAAAGGAGAATTCTATTGAGAGTTTTCATGAAAATATAGATGTTTTAAGAAATTCCGCCAAAAATTTATTTCTGTTAATTAACAATATTTTGGATTTTAACAAAATAGAATCAGGGAATATAGAATTAGAAAAGATACCTTTTAATCTTAAAGACTTAATTATTGAGATAGTCAGTTCTTTTAAATCTAAAGCTTTAGAGAATAAAAATTCACTTGAAGTAATTTTCGATGATAATTTTGTGCCAAATATAATTAGCGACCCATTGCGTTTAAGTCAAATTTTAACCAATTTGATTATTAATGCCATTAAGTTTACAAAAAATGGTTTGATACAAGTAAAAGTGGATCAAATAGCTAATGAAAATAAAATCTCCTCTTTCAAAATTCAAATTATCGACAATGGAATTGGAATTGATTTAGAAATGTTTAAGTCCATTTTTCAAAAATTCACACAAGCAAATACAAAAACTTCTAGAGAATATGGAGGGTCTGGGTTGGGTTTAGTTATTTCTAAAAAATTACTACTTCTTTTAGACTCAGAAATTGAATTAAAAAGCGAAATCGGAAAAGGTTCAAATTTTAGCTTTGTTCTAAAACTACCAATTTTTGATTACAACTCTAATAATGAAAGTGCTTCTGATGCTTATGATTATAATGAAAAGAATTTAGATGGTTTAAAAGTGCTTTTAGTTGAAGATAATCTTATAAATGTAACTGTTGCTCGAAAAATATTGATGGGCTGGAATGTTGAAGTAGAAGTGGCTTTGAATGGACTTGTAGCTGTTGAAAAACAAAAACTAAATTCCTATGATGTTATATTAATGGATTTGTCAATGCCGGTTATGGATGGTTATGAAGCAACAGCAATTATCAGACTGACTAATTCAACAATTCCAATTATTGCATTAACGGCGTCTTCTTCTTATTTAAGTCTTGAAAAAGCCCTACAAATAGGAGTAGATGAATGTATTACAAAGCCATTTAGTCCTAAAGAATTAAACCTAAAATTGAGTAAATATTACAACTATTAAGAGCCTCTTTATTTTTTAAAAAAAAAGTTTTTTATTTTTTCTATCCATAGAAAATTTATGAAATATTAATTTTTAAAGAAAAAACCATTGTCAATATTATTATTGATAACTTCTCGATATTCCATTTTTATTTTCTATCGAATACCACTATATTAGCACACCCGAGGACAATGCGAAAAGCAGCGACCGAACAGAACGCAGTTAAATTCGATAAATTTTAAAATGTCAGATCAAACCCAGTATAACGAAGACAATATACGCTCACTCGATTGGAAAGAACACATCCGAATGCGTCCTGGAATGTACATCGGGAAACTCGGTGACGGTTCTTCGCCTGACGATGGTATTTACATTCTTCTCAAAGAAGTTCTCGACAACTGTATCGATGAATTCGTTATGGGCGCGGGGAAAAACATTGAAGTTACTATCAAAGATAAAACGGTTACCGTTCGCGATTACGGTCGTGGAATTCCTCTTGGAAAAGTGATTGATGTAGTTTCCAAAATGAATACAGGTGGTAAATATGACTCGCTTGCCTTTAAAAAATCCGTTGGTTTGAATGGTGTTGGAACAAAAGCTGTTAACGCCTTATCCAATTATTTCCGAGTAGAATCTGTTCGTGACGAAAAGCAAAAAGCCGCTGAATTCTCGGCAGGAAACTTGGTTGTCGACGAAGATATCATCGAAACCACCAAACGAAAAGGTACCAAAGTAACTTTTATTCCAGATGAAGCGATTTTCAAAAATTATAAATACCGTTACGAATATGTAATTAAAATGTTGAAAAACTATTGTTATCTCAACAATGGTTTGACGATTTTATTCAACGGCGAAAAATACTATTCCGAGAACGGTCTGAAAGACTTATTGGAAGAAACTATCCATGCCGATGATTTGGAATATCCAATTATTCACCTAAAAGGCGAAGATATCGAAATTGCCTTAACGCACAGTAAAACGCAATATTCCGAAGAATACCACTCGTTTGTAAATGGACAAAACACCACGCAAGGAGGAACGCATTTGGCCGCTTATCGCGAAGCCATAGTGAAAACCATTCGCGAATATTACAACAAACCTTTTGAAGCTTCCGATGTTCGGAAATCTGTCGTGACGGCAATAAGCATCAAAGTCATGGAACCTGTTTTTGAGTCGCAAACCAAAACCAAATTGGGTTCAACTGATATGGGTTCGGAAGCAGGAATGCCATCCGTTCGAACGTTTGTCAATGATTTTGTGAAAAATAAATTAGATAATTATTTACACAAAAATCCACAAACTGCCGATGCCTTGTTGCGCAAAATTATTCAAGCCGAACGCGAACGAAAAGAACTTTCGGGCATTCGAAAATTAGCGAAAGACAGAGCCAAGAAAGCCAATTTGCACAATAAAAAATTGAGAGATTGCCGAGCGCATTTAACCGATACCAAAAACCCAAGAAGTTTGGAAAGTACGCTTTTCATTACCGAAGGAGATTCGGCTTCTGGTTCGATTACCAAATCGCGTGATGTGAACACGCAAGCCGTGTTCAGTTTGCGTGGAAAGCCTTTGAATTCCTATGGCATGAGCAAGAAAATTGTGTATGAAAATGAGGAATTTAATCTTTTGCAAGCCGCTTTGGACATTGAAGACGATATGGAAAACTTGCGGTACAACAACATTGTAATCGCTACCGATGCCGACGTTGACGGAATGCACATTCGATTGTTACTAATTACTTTCTTCCTGCAGTTTTTTCCGGAATTAATCAAAGAAGGCCATTTGTATATTTTGCAAACACCACTTTTTAGGGTTCGAAACAAGAAAGAAACCATCTATTGCTATTCTGACGAAGAGCGAAAAGAAGCGATAGAAAAATTAAAACCAAAACCAGAAATCACCCGATTTAAAGGTTTGGGAGAAATATCACCCGACGAATTCAAGAATTTCATTGGAGAAACCATCCGTTTGGATCCTGTGATGATGGATAAAAACACCTCGGTAGAACAATTATTATCGTTCTACATGGGAAAAAATACGCCAGACAGACAAGAATTTATCATCAAGAATTTGAAGGTGGATTTGGATGTGGTTGAGGCGAGTTAATTACAAAAAGTTAAGATTCTAAGCAATTAAATGAAAGACGAAGAAGAAGATAACATTATCCCAAACGAAGACGAAACTAACGAAGAGTTAAACGAATCTTCAAGTAATGAAGGTTTTGAAGACATAAAAACGTCGGGAGGAATGCAGCATTTTTACGAGAATAACAACGACGGTAGCGATACCATTACCAAAGTTACAGGAATGTACAAAGATTGGTTTTTGGATTATGCGTCGTATGTAATTCTGGAGCGCGCCGTTCCTGCTATTGAAGACGGTTTTAAACCGGTGCAACGACGAATTATGCACTCGTTGAAAGAGTTGGATGATGGTCGGTATAATAAAGTGGCGAATGTTGTCGGTCATACCATGCAGTATCATCCACACGGAGATCAAAGTATTGGTGACGCAATGGTGCAAATTGGCCAAAAAGAATTACTGATTGATTGTCAAGGAAACTGGGGAAATATCCTCACGGGTGACAGTGCTGCCGCTTCACGTTACATTGAAGCCCGTTTGTCCAAGTTTGCTTTGGAGGTTTTGTATTCGCCAAAAATTACCGATTGGGGCGTTTCCTATGATGGTCGTCGTGCCGAACCCAATAATCTTCCCGTAAAATTTCCGTTGCTTTTGGCTTCAGGTGCGGAAGGGATTGCCGTTGGACTTTCTACAAAAGTGTTGCCTCACAATTTCAATGAACTTATTGATTCTTCCATAAAAATATTAAAAGGAAAATCCTTTACCCTTTTTCCCGATTTTCAAACGGCAGGAATTGCAGATGTTTCCAACTATAATGATGGAATGCGCGGCGGACGTGTTCGAGTGCGTGCCAAAATTGCACAATTGGACAAAAACACGTTGGTTATTACCCAAATTCCTTTTTCCACCAACACATCAAGTTTGATTGACAGTATTTTGAAAGCCAATGAAAAAGGCAAGATCAAAATCAAAAAAATAGAAGACAATACCGCTGCTGATGTTGAGATATTAATCCATCTTTTCCCGGGTGTTTCTCCTGATAAAACTATTGACGCATTATTTGCTTTTACGGGTTGCGAAACCTCGGTGGCGCCGTTAGGCTGTGTGATTGAAGACAACAAACCTTTGTTTATTGGCGTTTCTGACATGTTGAAAATCTCCACAGACAGAACGGTGCAATTGTTAAAAAGTGAACTCGAAATTCAGTTGAGCGAACTCGAGGAACAATGGCATTTCCTTTCGTTGGAGCGCATTTTTATTGAGAACAAAATCTATCGAGACATTGAAGACAAAACAACACGTGAAGATGTAATAAATGCCGTTAATGACGGTTTAAAACCGTTTACCAAAAACCTAAAACGCGCCGTTACCGAAGAGGATATTCTGCGACTTTTGGATATTCGAATTATGCGTATTTCGAAATTTGACAGCAACAAAGCGCAAGACAAGATTGAAACTTTGGAAGGCGATATTGAACAAGTGAAACACGACTTGGAAAACCTAATCGATTTTGCAATTGCTTATTTTACCAGATTAAAAGAAAAATACGGAAAAGGACGAGAACGTCAAACGGAGTTGCGCAGTTTTGACAATATCGAAGCGACCAAAGTGGCTTTGCGAAACACCAAATTGTATGTGAACAAGGAAGAAGGTTTCGTTGGAACGGGTTTGAAAAAAGACGAATACGTTACGGATTGTTCCGATATTGACGATGTGATTGTTTTCCTTCGTGATGGGAATATGATGATTTGCAAAGTCGATGACAAGAAGTTTGTTGGGAAAGATATTATTCATGTGGCTATTTTTGACAAAAGCGACAAACGTACCATTTACAACATGATTTATCGTGATGGAAAATTGGGTCCAGCGTATATCAAACGCTTCAATGTTACGGGAGTTACTCGTGATAAATTATACGATTTGACCAATGGAAATAAAGGATCGCAAATATTATATTTTACCTGTAATCCGAATGGCGAAGCAGAAGTGATTACTGTTTTGTTGCGCCAGGTAGGAAGTATTAAAAAACTCAAATGGGATTTGGATTTCGCGGATATGGCGATAAAAGGCCGTGCTTCGAAAGGAAATTTAGTGACCAAATATCCAATCAAGAAAATAGAGATTAAGGAAAAAGGAATTTCAACCTTGAAACCAAGAAAAGTATGGTTTGACGATACGGTTCAGAAACTGAATGTCGATGGTAGAGGTGAATTGCTTGGTGAATTTCGTCCGAATGATAAAATCTTGGTGATTTCTCAATCAGGAAAATTAAAAGTTATTATTCCTGAACTGTCAACTCATTTTGACGAAGACATGATTGTTTTGGAAAAATGGATTCCGAACAAACCCATTTCTGCTATCTATTATGACGGCGAAAAAGAGCGTTATTATGTGAAACGGTTTTTGGTGGATACGGAAGGAAAAGAGGAAACGTTTATTACAGAACATGCCAATTCTAATTTAGAAATTGTCTCCACAGACTATCGTCCGGTTGCCGAATTGGTTTTTACCAAAGTAAAAGGTGTTCAAAAAGAAAATCAAACGGTAGATATTGAGAATTTCATTGCCGTGAAAGGGTTCAAAGCATTGGGAAATCAATTGACAACAGAAAAACTGAAACAAGTTAATTTATTGGAGCCATTGTCTTATGAAGTTCCTGAAGAAGTTATTCCAGAGGCAGAATCTGAAGAAGGTGTAACGCAAATAGAGATGAATGACGACGATGTTCAACTCGATGATGACGGGCAGATTACCTTATTTTAAATAAATAAAGCTCTCAAATTTGAGAGCTTTTTTGTTATTGGAAGTTTTTTGGTAACCAAATTTTAATTTAAAAAACTAATTTGTACTATTTTTTTTCTCGAATAAGTTGTGGACTTTCAGAATAATAACACCAAAAAGAACCGCACTAACGATTAGAAAACTATTTAAAATACCTTCGGCTCCAAATGACAATTTTAACATTATAGTTGAGATTATAAATCCCGAATTTCTTATTACTTTATTGAAATCATCCGAATGTAAAAAGGAAAACAGAAGTAAAAGCACATCAACTAAAATCAATATTGTAAAAAAATCATCAAAAAAGATTTTGTTGATATCTTTTATATCGTGCACAAACTTGCCAAAAGAAACAAATATTTCTATAAACCAATTTGTCAAGCTATAGACAGCAAGGAGTAAAAAAATTGGAACTAAAATTGTTGCAATATTTTTTTTAAGTTGTATAAATCGAGCAATCTCCGGTTTAATTACAACTTGCGCTTTTCTTAATAATTCATTTTCAGTATTTAATTTATAGAAATAATAGATTAATATAAAAAGCGCAATTATAGCTAATAGATCACACATAAATATCAAATCATTTTTATTTTGAAACCAATTGGCAGTAAATTCCAGATTTGATAAATCTTTAAATATCCTTCGGATTATTATTAAAGAAATAATTTCGTATTGTTTGCCAATATATATAGTTGTTGATTTAGGTAGATAATACACTAAAAGATATACTTCGTATATAAGTATGAATGAAAAAGGAGTATAAATTGCCGAAATTGGATTGTTCAGCAATTTTGTTACATCATTTAGGTTTACAATATTTAGTTTTACGAAACTAATCAATAACAAGTGAAGAAGAAAACTTCCTATGGCGATGTAAATGATTATTTTTTCACTTTTAGCCTTTACTTCACTAGATAAAAAATACTCATTCAAGTAGTTTAGGTGTAATTTTTTTATGTCCATAATTCATTTCGTTTAATTATTTATAAAAATAGTTAAACAAAATAAGAAATCGTTC
>JBILYQ010000325.1:0-2695 GCA_044377655.1 Flavobacterium sp. | reverse complement strand
AACTAAATTTACAATAGTTGTGATGGTAATGACATTTAAATGAATGTTAACATTCGACAATTAATTTTAAAATCTAAAAGAATGTTTACAAAATTTAAAAAATCAGAGTTGTTTATTTTAGTTGTAGTAATTGTATTAATTTTTATTTCAGAATATTACTTTTTAGTTGAAAAGAATTTTGAAAGAGCTGTATTCATTGGATTGTGGCCACCAACAATCATTGGTTTATTAGTGTTTTTTAACCTTAAATTAAAAAAATAAATGGAAAATTTAGACATAATAATATTGACAGGTATTGTAATACTGTGCTTTATAACTTTTTTCATTTCCACATTTAAGACCTTTGATACCATTGACAAAAAAGGAACTAACGAATTTGAAAAACGTGGTATTATTAGCCGACTTTTAAATTATTTTGAGAGTTTAGTATAATATAAATTGAAGTTGTGGAGAAACGCAACTTTTTACAAATAAAAAAAGCTCTCAAATTTGAGAGCTTTTTTGGTGTTAATTATTTTGTTTTTTTGTTTTTTGACATCTTCATATTTAAAACTTCCACTAAAAGCGAAAACGAAATTGCGAAGTAGAGATAGCCTTTCGGAACCACATCCACATGATTGCCAAAGAATGAAGCATTCGCTAGATGGGCGCTTTCAGTTACCAACATAAACCCAATTAGGATTAGAAAAGACAATCCAAGAATTTGAATTGAGGGATGTTTGTTTACGAAATTTCCAACTGGAACCGCAAACTGCATCATGATTAAAACGGAAATAACCACTGCCGTAATCATAATATACAAAGCACCTTCAACACCATTTGTCATTCCGACAGCCGTTAGAATACTGTCAAAAGAGAAAACCAAGTCAATCAGAATGATTTGGAAAATAACGCTTCCAAAAGATTTTGCAGCTGATTTTTTTAGTTCTTTTTCTTCTACACCTTTTTCCTCCACTTTTTCGTGAATTTCCTTGGTGCTTTTATAAATTAGAAATAAACCTCCAAGTAATAAGATGAGACTTTGTCCAGAAATTTGAGCACTTATCCAACCTTGATCAAAACTAAACCAGGGTTCTTTCATGGCTATCAAAACTGATATTCCAAGAAGTAGTGCAATTCGCATGAACATGGCTAAAAACATTCCTATTTTTGTCGCTCTTTTGCGTTGCTCCGCGGGTAGTTTTCCTGTGGCAATCGAGATGAAAATGATATTGTCTATTCCAAGGACAATTTCCAAAAAAGTTAGTGTTAATAAGGCAATCCAAGCGTTTGGGTTTAAAAAAACTTCCATTTATCTGTTTTTATTGTTATTAATTTTTGCGTGTTAATTCAGTTTTGTTACTGTGCCACGTTGTTTATTATCATCGCCAACAAAAGAATATTCAAAGATATACGTTTTATCTTTTGTGCTAATAATTTTCATTGATATGGCTTTCTTTTCTTGCCTATTCTTTGGATGTAATTTTTCCAGTATAAATTCACAGTCGTTTACCCAACGAACAGTAGCAGTATCGGTTTTTCCATTGTAAGTTTCGATCTGAAGGGTTTTTGTTCGTTCAAATGTTGAGGTTTGTTTTTTGCCATTAATTTCTTGTTCGAATTTGAATTTTCCTATCTTGAAATCAGCACAGTTTTTCTCAACATTATAACAGGAAACGAAAGTTAAAACGAGTAGGAGCAGTGTTGTTATTTTCATAGTGTTTATTTTGTGATTACTTTTCATCATTAAAAAGCCCTTTGGTTATGGTGTGCACTCCTTTGAACATTAAAAACATAGCGCCCAAACACATGATGCAACCAATAGCCAAAACTAAATAATGCCATGGATTATTTTTGTTGATAAATGCATTATAAATTACACTTGGACCAATAAACATCATTGGCAATGCATATAGTAAGAATTTAATTCCTTTGTTTAATAAATTTCTGTTGGTTGCCATTGTTTCTGTTTTATAATTTAAAATTTGCAACAGCTTTTCGTACGCTTCCAAACTGTTTTAATAATTGGGCGGCTTTTTCATAAGAAACATCTATTTCTTCCATTATCATTTTCACGCCACGATCAACCAATTTGTCGTTGCTCAATTGCATATCGACCATTTTGTTCCCTTTTACTTTTCCGAGTTGTATCATTGTTGCGGTTGAAATCATATTCAATACTAATTTCTGTGCCGTTCCTGCTTTCATTCTCGAACTTCCTGTAACGAATTCTGGACCGACAACAACCACAACCGGAAATTGTGCGGTCAATGCCAATGGACTTCCTTCATTGCAAGTTATGCAACCCGTGATGATATTATTTTCATGACATTTTTTTAATCCAGCAATCACATAGGGTGTTGTGCCTGAAGCTGCAATACCAATGACGATATCATTTTCAGTAATGTTATTTTCTTGTAAATCAATCCAAGCTTGTGTGGTATTGTCTTCAGCGTTTTCAACAGCACGGCGAATGGCTTTATCGCCACCAGCAATGATTCCGTTGACCAAATCAAAAGGAACGCCAAACGTTGGTGGACATTCCGAAGCATCCACAATGCCCAATCGTCCTGAAGTTCCTGCTCCGATGTAGAATAATCTGCCGCCAAGTTTCATTTTAGCAACTATCTGGTTTATCAAAGACACTATTTGTGGCAATGCTTTTTCCACGGCAAGTGGCACAGTTTTGTCTTCGTTGTTGATATTGGTCAACAAA
>JBILYQ010000131.1:0-6489 GCA_044377655.1 Flavobacterium sp. | reverse complement strand
TTTATGAGCTACAAACGCAGCAATAGAAATAGAAAAAACAGTAAAAATAGGTTTGTATTTTTTAAAGTCCATAACTTATTTTTCGGAAGAATTGTTAATCTCTTTTAGTTGTCTATTAATATTGTAAAAAGCAATTGCAACGCCAATTAAGGTTGAAATTTTTACATAAACATGATATTCATTTGGGAATTTTTTATCAAGCCAACCTCCGAAATAGGAGAACAAAAAAATAATGACTCCCATTTGAATAGGAATATTTATCAAGGCCAACCACTTATTGCGCTTTCTCTTCTGTTGATTGTCCATCGGGCAAAGATTTATGATTTGTTTTCATAACACAAGTGGCACTAAAATCTGCGCCTGGTTCCACTGACAATTTACCGCAAACAACATCTCCGTGAATAATGGCTTTGGATTTGATGTTTAGAATTTCTGTTACTTGTATTTTTCCATCAAATCTACCTTCAATATCGCAATTTTTACAAACAATATCTCCTTTAACGCTTCCGGCTGGTCCTATTACAATTTTCCCTTTTGACTTAAAATTTCCAATTAAATGTCCATCCAAACGAAAATCGGCAGGCGAACTAATATCTCCTGTTATGATTGTTCCTTCTACAATTCTATTAGTTTTTCCTAAAAGATCTGTATATGATTTTGGACTTTTTTCAAACATTTTATTAGTTTTTCTTAGGCGGTTGAACCATTTGTGGCGATGGAGGTAATCCTGGATTATTTTCATCTTCCGAATCTTGTTCTATTTTCTTGTTTCCTTGTTGTTTCTGAGTTTCCTCTGATGGCTTTACGCCTCTTTCTTTTCTAACTTCTACTGGTTTCGCAGCAGGCGTTTCTCTTTCTATTCTTCCATCCCAGTTTGGTTTTGGGGCATTAGCAACAAATTTTCCAGCCAAAAAATCTTCTAAATTTTTCTTGATTTGCACAACGACATAATTTTCAGTAGTGATGATAATCGGTAAATCTTGAATTTTATACTCTTTGAATTCTTTTAAAATGGAAGCAATCCCTTTTGCATATTCCTCAGATTTCATGCCGTGGATTACTATAAAATTGTCCTCCATTGTATAAATATCAAAAGAGGTTGTCAGTTTATCCAGGCTTCTTTCACTGATAAATTTTTTGATTTTGTCATGCAAAAATTTACTGTTTTTATCTTCCAAGTCCATCGCCCTGTATAGAATCTTCCAGTTGGTCGATTCTTCTTTTGTCAATTGTAACGCTTCTAGTTTTGGTATGTTAACACTCAAAAGTTTCTCCGCCTCTTTGCCTTCCTCGCTATTTGGATAAGTCAAAGCAACATAATTCAAAGATTTTTTATATTCGGCCAATCCTTTTAATTTTCCAGTGACATTGGCTTTTAAAAGTTCGAATTTTGGAACTAATTCTTCCCCCGTAAATTTGTCAATTGCTAATTCTGTATTGATTAAAACACTTTTGAATTCCCCATTTTTGTATTGCTTAAATAGCGTGTCGTAAGCAACACTAGGAGTATCGCTTAGACCCAAAGCGGAAGATACTAAATTACCCAAAATCTGAGCGTATCGAGAATCTGGAAATTGCGCAATGATTTGAGCTTTCATGGACAATGCTTTTTGTTTGTCCAAAATATCATATAGTTTGTATAAATTATACATTGAAGGCAACACTAATCTTTCTTCAGGATTGCTTTGTAATAACTGTTCGAATTTAGTAACTGCCAACAGATGTTCCTTGAATTTTTCTTTATAAATTATACCCAATTGATAGTAAGCAAAATTTCTTTCTTTGCTCAAACTATCAATAACAGTTTGCGATTGTGGTAATAAATTAATATAAAATTCAGGTGCGTATCTTTCGTCTTTTAAAGCGATGTCTTTGTTGTCCTTTTTATCCTCCTCAGAAATTTGTTCGTCCTTGTTTTCAACATTATTTTTATTGGAAGTTGACATTCTCCAATTGTCCTGAAGTTCTCTTTCTCCCCAAATTTTTCTGAACTCAACTTTTCCAAAAGCTACCGTTGTAGGATTGTAAAAATAAAATGCACTTTGTTTTCCAGAAGAAGGTGCATTTAAAGCCTGTTGTTGTGCCGAAATGTTTTTCTTTCCAGATGGATTTTCGATAGGCTGTAAATCTGACGCTTCCTTTCCTTCAGACTGTGATTCATTCTCTTGAATTCTAGCTTGCTTTTCTGCTAAAATCTTTTTTAGTTCATCCTCTTTTTTAAGTTTTGAAATGTAATTTTCATAATAGGTCGTTTTTTCTGAATCTGACATTTTAAAAATGGAAATAATACTATCATTCCTCTGCGCAATAGCCTCATATTTGATTACATCGTCTAAATTTTCTCTTTTTTTCTTAATCAAATTAAACTCTCTTGTTCGTGGTTTCAACATGACCAATGTGCTATCAAAATATTTTCCAGCGGTTACATATTTCGCAGCATTAAAATAAATATCCGCCAAACTTCTATAATTGGATACTGTCAAATAAACATCCGAAGATTTCTTTTTCAAAGATTGGTTATAATATTTTTTTGCTTGCTCATAGTTTTTTCCCGAATCATAAAACAAAGCCATTTGATGATTTAAAACATCCAAATAAGGACGATTTTCTCTGTCTTCGAGTAATTTGTGGAATTTTTTTAAGAAAGCAATGGTGTCGCCTTTTTCGAAATCAAATTGACGAGCTTGTTTTGCGTGGGCTTGAATCACGTATTGTCTTGCTGATTTTCTGTTCATGTCAATAACTGACTGAAAAGTAGCAAAAGCACTATCTTTCAATCCCATTTCTTCATAAAGTTGCCCAAGAATGAACTGGTAACGTGATTTTTCTTCATTAACTTTTGTGAATTCTGTCGCTATTTTTAATTTAGCAACAGCGCTGTCTTTTTCTTCCAGATTTAAAAAGGCTTGTGCTAAAGTAGCATTCGCATCAGCAAAAATCTGGTCTTTATATTTGATTTCTTTTAATAATTTTCTAAGATTGTTAACAGCAAGCGCATCATTTTCTAAACGCATATTTGTTTTTTCGCGCCAAATTTTTACTTCATAAATCTTGTCGCTTTTTGGATATTTGTACAAGACATAATTGAAGGCTTCAAGTGCAGGAACAAATCTTTGATCATAATACCTTGATTTTCCTAGCATCAAATGTGCTTCGTCCATCTGCGGGTTTTTCTCCGAACCTTGAATGTTCATCGAATGTTTTTGGATGGCTTTGATGGCTTTGGTTTCCGCTCTGTCAAAATTGGCGTTTTTGTTTTCGCCAGGCAATAAATTTTCTTCGGAAACTTGCATTCTTTCTATCGGAAGTCGCTCCCAAAAATTGTCTTTAAATTGCGATTTCAAATCTACAACACCTTTATCAAGCGCAATTCCGCCATTATACAAAATATTGTATTTGGTGCTTAACGCATGTGAGTTTCTGGAAACAAATGAGTTCTTTTTGGTTGAGCAAGCAATCAAAAAAACTAAAAATCCACAAACAAGAATATATTTTATAATATTGATTTTCAAAGTAAAAACGTTTTTAATAGTAACTTGAAAAAGCTACATTTAGTATAACTGACTGGTAAAAATACGTTTCTTTTTGAAATATAGAAATTTAAACCGCAAAAAACGCTTCTAATTCTTTCAATGTTTCGGGAGAGGTTTGAATGTCCTTAACAATTTTGCCCAAATTCAAGGCTACAATTCTATTGCAAACCTCAACCGTATGCACCAAATCATGACTGGAAACTAAAACAGTAACATTTGGATCTTCTGATAATTCTTTGATAATTTTCTTTAATCGATTGACTGTTGTTGGGTCCAAATTGGCAAACGGTTCGTCCAAAATCACCACTTCAGGATTGCCAATCAAAGCAGCAATAATACCAACTTTCTTTTGATTTCCTTTGGATAAATCGCGAAGGTATTTTCTGTTTTTTAGAATTTCGCCATTAAAAAATTCTTCGTGTTTTGCCATAAGCGAATCTACGTCGGCTTTGTTTTGACCACGCAAATCGCCAATGAAATAAAAATATTCTTCCGCCGTCAAATAGCCGATCAAAAAACTTTCATCTATAAAAGCCGAAGTGAAAGGTTTCCATGCCTCGCTAGTGTTAACTTGAATTTCATTGTTTTTTATATGTCCTGAACTTGGTTGAATTAAATCTAAAAGCAAACTGAAAAAAGTAGTTTTCCCAGCACCATTGTTTCCAACTAATCCAAAACTCTGCCCTTTTGGAATTTCAAGATTTGTAATATTTAATACTTGAATTCCAGAATTATATGTTTTTGAAAGATTGTTTACTTGTATCATTTTGATGTGCAATTTATGCGGTTAGAAGTGTGATTTTTAATATTGTGTACTGAATACATTCTAATTTTTCTGTTTGTAGGCAGCAATAGTGGCGTATTTTTCGGTTTTATAAATTTTCTCAATTAACGAAAATACTTTGTTTCTAAAAGCAAAACCTAAAACGCCAGCCGATGCCACAAAAACCAATCCTATTTCGGGACTGAAAAAAGAATATCCTACGTAATATAACAACATTGGCAACAGTAATTTTGGCAAAGAAATTAGCATTGTTTTTAAATTGAACGCTTGCTTGTCCCCAAAAGCACCTTTTGCCATGGTCAAATCAATCGGTGTTTTTACAAATGCGCCAGCCAATAAAACCAAATGAGAATTGACACCAATATTAAAAATAGCGCCAACCACAATTAACATATAGGTTTGCCATCCAAAATACAAATAAAATGAAGCTATAAAAGTGGAAATTATCGTTGCAATAACCATCAACCACCATTTTGAGTTCAAATAATCTTTATACTGAATATTTTGGCTCATCATCAATTGGTAATAGGAACTGTCCCAACTTGGCACAAATTGTCCAAAGGTGAAAAGAAATCCACCCGACACAAATATGCCTGCAAAAACCTGCATTGCCGGATTTTGATAGGCTTCTATCGAATTGGTAAAAAACAACAATCCATAGAAAACAAAGACAACACTCATTATTACAGTTGTTCTGGAGCGTTTGTTCCTTTTCAATAATCGAATGTCATTTTTAAGAAACGTTCCCAATGTTCCAAATTGGTTCAACCAAGTGAAATTTTCCGTTTTGGCTTCTTCGCTTTTTTTGGCCAATCCAGTATCGAGATTTAGATTGCTTTTAAAAAACTTAAAAGCAAAATAATACAATCCAGAAACAATTAAAATTGGAATAATAAACACAAAATAGGTAGCATAAAAGTCTTGGAAAAAAGGTCCAGTGTATTTTGTAATATCAAAAAGTTGGTAATATTGTGATAATCCCAAACAAGCAACAACGACCAAGACAGAATAAAAAATACTGTCTTTATTATTGATTAAAACATTGATAAAGTTATTAGCATATATCATCGCTGCAATTCCAAAATGCCACAACAAAACATTCAAAACCGAATACCCGTTAATTATCAAAACAATGGAAAATGGAATAAAGAAAAACGCATGAAGCACATTAAAAAAGGAAATTGCACTTTTCCCTAAAGTGAAATTAACAATCGTATCTCTGTTTATTGGCAATGTTAACAAGGGTTTGATATTGGTAACTGGCATTTTTTGGAGAAAAAAACGTATTGCCAAATCCAAAACCAAATAATAAATCATGTAGCTATTCACCGTTGAAAGCGGCTCTAAATTTTCTTCTTTTAGAATATAAAAAGCACCAACGCCAAACAGAACAAAAGCTGCCGTAAAATACAATGCTACTAATCCCATTATAATCTTCATCGCAAGATTGGTCCCGAAACTTGCTGAACGAAGAAAAGATTTCCATTCAAGAAAAATGAAATGTTTAAACATATTTTGGATTTTTTGTTTAACGATTAGTTGATTAATATAACTATATGTTACAAATTATTTCAAAATTTCCAGCATTTACAAATTACTGCTATTTTACTATCTTTGCCAAAAAAAATTCATGTCATCCTTTTATAAATTACAAATCAAGGAAGTTAAACGCGAAACGCCTAATGCAGTTTCTATCCTTTTTAATGTTCCAAATGAACTAAAAACAAGTTATACATTTACCGCTGGACAATATCTAAATTTAAAATTAACGCTAGACGGAGAAGAAATCCGTCGTGCTTATTCCATTTGCTCTTCGCCTGAGAGTGGCGATTTACGCATTGCCATCAAATCAGTCAAAAATGGTCATTTTTCAAAATTTGCCAATGAAAATTTAAAAGTTGGCGATCTTCTTGATGTGGCAAGTCCAGAAGGAACTTTCACTTTTGAGCCTTCTGCCGAAAGGCAAAAAAATTACGTGGCTTTCGTTGCAGGAAGCGGAATTACGCCCGTAATGTCAATTTTGAAAACGGTTTTGAAAGAAGAACCAAAAAGTACTTTTATACTTGTTTATGGAAACAAAACACCCGAAGAGACCATTTTTTATCAAGAGTTGCATGACTTGCAATTACAATATGTAGGGCGCTTTTTTGTGCATTATGTATATAGCCAAGC
>JBILYQ010000007.1:0-19491 GCA_044377655.1 Flavobacterium sp. | reverse complement strand
CTTCGAGATTGTAGATTTCCTTGAAGCCCAATTCTGCTAATTTATTCGCAGCTTGAGCGCTTCTTCCACCAACTTTGCAATATAAAAAAACGGGTTTTGATTTGTCTAGTTTCTCAACAGTTGCTACAAAATCAGAGCTATTCCAATTAACATTTTTGGCATTTTCAAGATGTTCTACCGAAAATTCTTCTTGCGTTCTAACATCTAATAATTGTGGGTTTTCAGTTGTTTTTAATTTCTCTGAATAAGTTTTTGAATCAATGGTCTGTACCGTTTTTGAAGGTTGACCTTGGCAACTCACAAAAAGGAAACTGATTAATAATAAAGTGATACTATTTGATTTCATGGTGTGATTTATTTTTAGCTAAATTACAAATTTCAAAAAGATTAAAGGTTAAATATTTTATAACTCTGGTGTGTTGTTTTTACTATTTCTTCTGTGCGTTCGGGATGCGTATCTGAAATGAATAGCTGTCCAAATTCTTCATTATTAACCATTTCTACAATTTTGCCTACACGAGTTTCGTCTAGTTTGTCAAAAATATCATCAAAAAGAAGAATTGGTTTTTCTCCAGATTGTTTTTTTACAAATTTAAATTGCGCCAATTTCAAGGCAATTAAAAAGGATTTTTGTTGGCCTTGGGAACCGAATTTTTTTATGGGATAATTATCAATTTCAAAAGATAAATCGTCTTTATGAATACCAACAGAAGTGTATTGCAGAAGGCGGTCTTTTGCTAAATTCTGTTCCAATAATGTTAAGGTATCCTTTTCAATCAAGTGACTTTCATAAACGATTTGTACTGTTTCAAAAGAGTCTGTTATTTGTTGGTGGTATTCATTGAAAATTGGAATAAATTCAGCTAAAAATTCTTTTCTTTTTTCGAAAATAAAATGCCCTAATCCATCCAATTGCTCATTATAAATCTGTAAAGTATCTTTTTCAAAGACATGATTTAAAGCGAAATATTTCAATAAAGCGTTCCTCTGATTGATGATTTTTTGGTATTGTATGAGTTTCTGTAAGTAAGAACTGTTTAGTTGAGAGATTACACTGTCAATAAACTTTCTTCTTGTTTCGCTTCCTTCCACGATTAAATCTCTATCGGCGGGCGAAATAATTACTAACGGAATAAAACCAATGTGGTCAGAAAACTTGTCATATTGTTTGCCGTTGCGTTTCAGGATTTTCCTTTGTCCTTTTTTTAAACTACAAACAATTTGCTCCGATCTTTGCATTTTTTCAAATTCACCATCGATTACGAAAAACTCTTCGCCATGCTTAATGTTCTGAACAGCTATGGGATTAAAATAGCTTTTTCCAAAAGACAAATGATAAATTGCATCTAAAACATTGGTTTTTCCTATTCCATTTTTGCCTACAAAGCAGTTAATCTTCGAGTCAAAATCGAAACTTGCTTCAGAAAAATTTTTATAATTGAATAAAGAAATTTTTTTTAAATACATCTAAAAATCGCCTACTGATATTGGGAACTTTGAATTTTTTGTCACTCTTTTTTAAAGAGCGTGCAAATTATTGAAAATTATCGATTAAAGTGCTTTCTAATTTGAATAAAAATTTTATTTTTGCGGCTCACTAAATTATAATAAATGGCAACTTTTAACAAAAGAGGATATAAAACACCAAAAGACAAGGAAGAAAAGTTAGATACTAACTATATTGAAAATGTAAATGTTGACGAAAAAGAAAGTACAACAGCAAAAGCTTTGGAAACTTTGGATGAAACTGCTTCAAAAACTGAAGATTTTGTTGCTAAAAATCAAAAATACATCATTGGAATTCTTGGTACAATAGCTTTAGTTACTGTTGGTTATTTGATGTATCAGAAATTTATTGCTGAGCCAAAGGAGCAAGATGGCGCTGAACAACTTTTCGTTGCTCAACAAAATTTTCAAAAAGCAGTAGATGGAGATGTAAAAGCAGATTCCTTATTTAATTTAGTATTGAAAGGTTCTGAAGGTAAACAGGGAGTTGTTGACATAGCTGACCAATATTCTGGAACTGCATCGGGAAACTTGGCTAATTATTATGCTGGTCTTTCTTATTTAAATACAGGAAAATATACAGAAGCCATAACTTATTTAGAGAAATTCTCTTCAAAAGATGTTATTTTAACCGCTTTGGCCAAAGGAGCTATTGGTGATGCGTATGCTCAAAAAAACCAGATGAAAGAAGCTTTAGAATTTTATGTTAAAGCTGCAGAATCTAATAAAAATGAATTTACTACCCCGAGATATTTACTAAAAGCAGGAAAAGTTTCTCTTGCATTAGGAAATAAGGCGGAAGCATTAAAATATTTTACTGCAATAAAAGATGATTACGACAATACAGCGGAAGGTCAAAGCGTTGATGCTTTGATTGGATTGTCACAATAAATAGTCTCGGTTTCAGCTTAAGTTTTCAAAACTGTATACTGAATTGCGACTGAATACAAAAAAAATGGCTACAGCTAACAAAAATTTATCCGAATACGATAAAAACACAATCCCAAACGCGAAAAATTTTCGGTTTGGGATTGTTGTTTCAGAGTGGAATGATCACATTACAGAAGGTTTGTATGCCGGAGCCATACAAGCATTAACGGATTGTGGCGCTTTACACAATAACATCATTCGTTGGAATGTGCCAGGAAGTTTTGAGCTTGTGTATGGTGCAAAAAAAATGATAGAAACCCAAAAACTCGATGTTGTTATTACTATTGGAAGTGTTATCAAAGGGGAAACTAAACATTTTGATTTCGTTTGTGATGGTGTAACACAAGGAATTAAAGACTTGAATGTGAATTACGATATTCCAGTCATATTTTGTGTTTTGACAGACAATTACGAGCAGCAATCTATAGACAGAAGCGGCGGAAACCATGGAAATAAAGGGACGGAAGCTGCTATAGCTGCAATAAAAATGGCTTTTTTGAGAGAAAAAGCCAATGAGTATCAATTTCAAAATGACAAATTACTGACGTCCGGCCAATTTCAAATCGAAGAGGGTAAAAGAAAGCTAGAAGAATAGATTACAGTTTTTAAATCACAATAAAAAAACCTATACAGCAATGCATAGGTTTTTTTAGCATTAAGAAGTGCCAATTCCCAATAGAATTTCCTTAAATTTGTGAACTTAGGAAATTTCTAAAATTTAAATACAGTTCAAAAGAATGTCAAGCATCATTCAATTACTTCCAGATCACGTTGCCAACCAAATTGCGGCAGGAGAAGTCGTTCAACGACCTGCTTCTGTGGTCAAAGAATTATTGGAAAATGCTGTTGATGCTAAAGCAACCGATATAAAGCTGATTGTAAAGGATGCTGGAAAATCATTGGTACAAGTGATTGATAATGGTTCAGGGATGAGTGTGACTGATTCTCGTTTGTGTTTTGAACGTCATGCCACTTCAAAAATCCGTCAGGCAGAAGATTTGTTCTCCTTGCACACCAAAGGTTTTCGTGGTGAAGCATTGGCTTCCATTGCCGCTATTGCGCATGTGGAAATGAAAACTAAACAAGAACAAGAGGAACTTGGTACACATATAGTCATTGAAGGCAGTAAGTTTGTATCCCAAGACCCATCGGTTTTACCTAAAGGAACCTCATTCGCCGTTAAAAATTTATTTTTCAATATTCCTGCACGACGCAATTTTTTGAAATCCGAAACGGTAGAGCACAGACATATTGTTGACGAATTTCAGCGTGTTGCCATGGCACATCCAAATATTCATTTTACATTTTACCATAATGGAAGTGAAATGTTCAATTTACCACCTTCAAATTTAAGACAACGTATAGTAAATATTTTTGCTGGAAAGACCAATGAAAAATTAGTTCCAGTAAAAGAAGAAACTGAGATTGTTAATCTTCTTGGCTATATTGGAAAGCCAGAATTCTCAAAGAAAAATAGAGGTGAGCAATTTTTTTTTGTAAATAATAGATACATAAAGAGTGGCTATTTACATCATGCTGTCTTGGCAGCCTATGAAGGATTGTTGAAAGATGGTGCGCAACCGAGCTATTTTTTGTATTTAGAAGTACCACCACATACTATCGATATTAACATCCATCCTACTAAAACGGAGATTAAGTTTGATGATGAACATGCTTTGTATGCCATTTTGCGTTCGGCAATTAAACACAGTTTAGGGCAGTTTAATGTTGCACCTGTTTTGGATTTTGACCGAGATCCCAATTTGGACACACCCTATCAATACCAAAATAAAGAGGCGGAATACCCAACAGTTCAGGTGGATAGGTCGTACAATCCCTTCTCTGAAGAAAAACATAACAAATCATTTTCGTTTCCACCAAGCTATAGAAAGCCAGAATCATTGCCCAATTGGGAAAGTTTGTATGTTGGTTTGAAACAAGCTGGCCAAGATATTGCTGAGATGACCTTTGAAAATGAAGCGGTTACTTCGTCTTTGTTCGAACACAATGAATCAGAACATGAAAGTAAGAAGACTTATCAGATTCATAAAAAATATATCGTTAGCCCAATAAAATCTGGAATGGTGATTATTGACCAGCAGCGTGCACATCAGCGTATTTTATACGAAGAATTTTTAACGAACATGACTGTGAATCATGCTTCAAGCCAGCAATTGTTGTTTCCATTGGAATTGTATTTTACGTCTAGCGAAATTGCCTTGATTTCGGAATTGCAATTGGCCTTAGAAAGTACTGGTTTTGTTTTTGAAGCCTCTAATGACAAGAGCATAATCATTTCGGGTTTACCTATAAACGTTACAGAGAGTGAAGTTCCTATCATATTAGACGAATTATTGAGTGATTTGCATGACGGCATTCCTGACAGTAGTTTTAGTCAAAATGATACTATTTCAAAATCCATGTCACGAAGTTTGGCCGTCAAAACAGGAACCTATTTGACAGAACGTGAACAAGAAAACTTGGTCAATAATCTTTTTGCTTGTAAAGAACCCAATGTTTCTCCTTTTCAAAAACCAACTTTCATCACTATGAGTGTGGAAGATTTAGATAAAAAGTTTGCCTTATGATGAAAATGACCGAAACTGTTAAGCAGTTATTAATTATCAATATTATATTTTATATTGGCTCTAATTATGTAGGCGATGCTGCTTATAATATGTTCTCCATGTATTATCCAGAAAGTGATAATTTTAAGTTATGGCAGCCACTGACGCACATGTTTATGCACGCGCCAATGCCAAATATTTCGCATATTTTGTTCAATATGTTTGCATTGTATTCTTTTGGTTCAGCTTTAGAGCATTTTTGGGGAGCCAAAAAGTTTATTTTCTTTTATATTTCATGTGGTTTGGGTGCGGTTTTGTTGCATACAGCTGTTAATTACATTCAAATACATTCGTTATTAAACGAGCTTTCTAGTTTAAATTTTTCTAGTACAGATATTCACACTTTGCTAAATGCAGATTACAGAAGTCTTTTTGACGACAATGGACAGATGATAGCCGGAAAAGTCAAAACCATTTTAGAACGAGCTCATTGCAGTCAAGAACAATTCAACACTTTGATGGAAGCATCAATGATGTCTCAATCAACTGTGGTTGGTGCATCGGGTGCTATTTATGGTTTATTAACTGCATTTGCATTTATGTTTCCTAATGCTGAATTGGCTTTAATATTTATCCCGATTCCAATAAAAGCAAAATACTTTGTTCCTGTGATTATTGGAATTGATTTATTTTTAGGGTTCAAAGGAAGTTCTATTTTTGGAGCAGGAAGCACCGGAATAGCACATTTTGCTCACGTAGGTGGTGCTTTATGTGGCTTATTAATGATGTGGTATTGGAAAAGAAATCAATTTGATAAAAATCGTTGGCACTAATAACTTTGTTTATCCAATATATAAATTGGCTTTGTTTAAATATATAAATAATCGATTATGAGTATTTTGGACGATTTAAAATTACAATATAAGATTGGGAATATTACTGTTCGCCTGATTTTCTGGAATTTGCTATTGTTTGCAGTTCCATCAATTGTCTTTGGTGTATTGCAGTTGTTCCATGTTCGTATAGACTATTTAAATTTTGTCAGTTTGTCAACAGATTGGAGTGATTTATTGTGGAAACCTTGGTCGATATTATCCTATGCTTTCTTCCACTTAGGTATTTTTCATATTATTTTTAACATGCTAATGTTGCATTTTGTAGGGCAATTATTTTTGACTTTTTTCACCCAAAAACAATTGTTTTCCGTCTATGTTATCGGTGCCGTTTTTTCGGGATTGGTCTATATGTTGGGTTACCTAATTTTACCAGCTTTAACTACTGTTAACACATCGATGGTAGGGGCTTCTGCCGCAGTTATGGCAATCCTTATGGCAACAGTTTCCTATCAGCCATTTATGGAAGTTAGACTTTTTATTTTTGGTAATGTAAAACTTTGGCAAATTGCTTTGGTTTTGATTGTTTTGGATTTAATTCAATTGCCAATGAATAACACGGGTGGTCATATTGCGCATTTAAGTGGGGCACTTTTTGGTTATATTTACACAAAATTTTTGCAAAATGGTATAGATTTAGGCAGCGGTCTGAATTCTTTTACACAGAGAATAGCTTCTTTTTTTAGTAACCAAGATGCATCTCCTTTCAAAAAAGTGCATGTAAATCCTAAAAAACCGATTCTTAAAAGAGAAAGTAAGGTGGTTGCTAAAGATAAAACTCAACAACAAATTGATGAGATTTTGGATAAAATTAGTCAATCGGGCTATGATAGTTTGACAAGTGAAGAAAAAGAATTTTTGTTCAAAGCGGGAAAATAATTCGCAATACTGAATATGTTATCAGCAGTTAAATGCACTACATGAAAAAGTTATCTTGGTTTAATAAAGGGATGTTTGTTTTTAATATAGTTTTGGCTGTGTTGACTTTCATTGCATATGCATTACCTTTTTTAGCACCAGAATTATTCCCTTTACTCTCAGTTTTATCATTGATTTTACCCCTTTTTTTAATTTTGAATGGACTGTTTTTTATTTATTGGTTAATCCAATTGAAAAGACAATTTTTTCTTTCTGGATTGGTTTTGTTGGTGGGAATTACTTTTGTTAATAAATTCTATAAATTTTCTTCCAATGCTGTTTCGATTGAAGAAAAGGATTTCAGTGTGATGAGTTACAATGTTAGGCTTTTCAATATTTTTGAATGGCTAGATAAGCCAAACGTTGGTGACACAATTTTAAGTTTTATCAATGAGCAAAATCCCGATATTTTATGCATTCAGGAATATTCGGAAAATGCTAATGTCGATTTGCGTATCTATAAGTACAAAGCTGTTTTCATGCAAGGCAATCGTATCAAAACTGGGCAGGCAATTTTTTCAAAATACCCTATTTTTAATAAAGGGAATCTACATTTAGTGCAAGATGGTAATAATGTTATTTTTGCCGACATTAAAAAAGGGAAAGATACTATAAGAGTTTATAATATGCATTTGCAATCCATAAAAATAACCCCCGATGTCAACGAAATATCAGAAAATGTAGAAGTTATTAATCAACAAAAATCACAACAAGTTTTCCTAAGAATACGAGATGCTTTCAAAAAGCAGCAGCTTCAAGCTGAGATTCTAGTAAATCATAAAAAGTCATGTCTTTATCCCATAATTATATGTGGAGATATGAACAACAGTGCGTTTTCGTATGTTTACAGAAACATAAAGGGTAATTTGAATGATTGTTTTGAAGATGCAGGTACTGGTTTTGGACAAACTTATAAATTTAAATATTATCCAGCTCGTATTGACTATATTTTTTCAGATAAAAAAATGAAAGTAAAGAGTTTCAAAAACTTCTCCCAATTCTTGTATTCTGATCATTATCCTATTATGGCTAGATTGTCTATTGAGGAATAATTAAGGTTTGGTTTTTTAAATAATCTAGAGCGTAACGGCCTTCGTTAAACAATATATCTAGAACACTCAAATTGTTTACAAACCCATGTTTTTCTTTAAAAACTTGTGGGTAAGGCTCAAATTCAGCATTGTCTTTTTTTCCATTTATCAATTGCCGAAAATCTACTTTGTCTTCAATTTCTGGAAGATATTCGGTAGTTTCGTCGTAATTAAAAATCATTTTTAGACATTTAAAAACGGTTGACATGGTTTCCAAATTCAAATCCATCAAAAAAAGATGTTTTTTTTCAAATAGTGGATAAATTTCATCTTCAAAGAATTCAAAAAAGGGTGAACTTCTGTAAGCAGCTTCCAATGATTTGAAATGCTGTTTTTGCCAATCAAAGGAATTCTCAATCTGTATATCCTTTGTCTTTTGGTGAATTTTCGTTGAATGTTTTACGGGAACATTCAACATTTGAATTCCGTTTGGACTATAGATATACATTCTATTTCTGTTCGTTTGTTTTTGAAAATTATCATTCATATCCAAAGTCATTGTTTCAGATTTTGAAATAGCAACAAAATGACTGATTGAGGGGAAATAGGAGGGATGAACCACTATTTTTTTTGTGGTTTGTAATTGATAATTCATAAGTTTAATAGGTTAAAACCAACTTGAAATAAGGCTATGTTTTATTGGTTTTTCTTTTTTTCCAAAAATATTCTCCAACAAAATATAAAGCTAGAAGACCAAGAAAAAATTTGAAATAGGATTGGGGTTGTCCGTCTCCGCCAACGGTTGAAAATAATCTTTCCCAACGAATTTTGTTTAGTCCTTTTCCATTGCTATTCCAACTCATCCAAATAAATACTGGTTTTCCAACAATATGATTTGCAGGAACAAAACCCCAGTAGCGGCTGTCTTCAGAGTTATGTCGATTGTCACCCATCATCCAATAATAATCTTGCTCAAAAGTATATGTTGTAACTTTTTGACCATTAATATAGATGTCATTTCCAATTACTTTTAAGTCGTTTCCTTTTTCATATTCGGTTATTATTTTTTTGTAGAATGGTAAACTTTGGATTGTTAACGCAACTGTTTTTCCTGCTTGAGGAATATAAATTGGACCGTAGTTGTCTTTATTCCAATTTGTGTTATATGGAAAAACGCCTGCTTCTGGCTCAATAGCAATATTGCGTTGTAGGCTTTTAATCATAGGATTGTTTTTCAATCTAGTTGCCGTTTCTTCTGTTAATGCAGCAAAATAGAACTTGTTTGGCATATCCGTTTGAAGAATGGCATCTGTTATGTTTAATTCATTGATAATGTAATTGGCATCAAATCCTGAACCATCTGTTTCAACAGTGTAAGAATACTGCGGTTTGGCTCTTTCCTGTAAAATCAATTCTTTTCCATTGATAAAAACTATCCCATTTTTAATAGAAAGGCTATCTCCAGAAGTACCAACACAACGTTTTACGTAATTGGATTTTTTGTCAACAGGTTTACGTAATCCGATGGTTTGTGTGTCACCAAAAAACTTTACCGTATCCGAAGGCCAATTGAAAACGACAATATCATTTTTCTCTATTTTTTGGAAACCCGGAAAACGGAAGTAAGGCAATTGTGGCCAACTTAAATAGGATTTGACATTTGCAAGAGGCAAGGTATCATGCACCATTGGAGCGGCAACAGTTGTCATAGGGGTTCTGGCTCCATAATGAAATTTACTTACAAAGAGAAAGTCACCAATTAATAACGATTTTTCTAATGAAGAGGTTGGAATGGTATAGGGTTGCATTACATAGGTGTGCACTAACGTTGCCACAATAACTGCAAACAACAAGGAACTAACAGTGTCAGCAGATTTGGTTTTTGGGTGGATGCTTCGTTCAGGAAGGTGTTTTAAATCTTGAGTATAATTGACATAATAAATGTATAATCCAAAAGTAAATATTCCCAAAAGTGTGTCAATCAAGGAGTTTTTTCCAAAACTTCTCAAGGTTTCCACCCAAACAACAGGGAATAATATCAAATTGATAATTGGGATGAACAATAAAAATGTCCACCATGTTGGACGATTGATGATTTTCATTAAAACTATTGCATTGTAAACTGGAATGAAAGCTTCCCATCTTTTTCTTCCTGCAAATTCGTATAGTTTCCATGTTCCTAAACCATGAACAATTTGAACGATCAAGAAAAATATAATCCATTGGTATAGTGTCATAATTTTAAATTTTTTGTCCCAATTAACTCAGGATTGATTTGATGCCTTTTATAGTTTTATATATAGGTCTTTAATTTTGTGAATTTGTTACTTACAGGTCCAAAACATCTTTCATTGAAAAAACCCCTTTTTTACCAATTATCCATTCCGCTGCAAAAACAGAGCCTATTGCAAAGCCTTCACGATTGTGTGCCACATGTTTTATTTCTATCAAATCCACTTCGGAGTTATAGAAAACACTGTGAGTTCCTGGAACATTCTCGATTCTTTTGGCATCTATATGAATTTCTTGAGCCTTAGCTTTATCTAATGTCCATGATGTGTAATTAGTGTTTTCAATAATTCCTTTGGCTAGTGTAATAGCTGTTCCGCTTGGTGCATCAAGTTTTTGGGTGTGATGTATTTCTTCCATTGAAACTTTGTAGGTATTGAATTTCGCCATCATTTTTGCCAAATGAGCATTTAATTCAAAGAATAAATTAACTCCCAAACTGAAATTTGAACCATATAGGAATGCGCCCTTTTTTTCATTACAAAGCGTTACCATTTCATCATAATGTTCTAACCAACCCGTTGTTCCACAAACAATGGGAATGCCTGCGTTCAAACAAGCGCTGATGTTTGGCACGGCAGCATCAGGAATGCTAAAATCAATCGCTACATCTGCATTTTCAATTCCTTTATAGCAAGTTGCGCTCGTTTTTCTTAGGATAATTTCATGGCCTCTTTCTTTAGCGATTTTTTCAATCACTTTGCCCATTTTGCCATATCCAAGGAGTGCTATCTTCATCTAAAATTTATAATTTAAAGTCAAACCAACATTGGTTTTGTAATTTAGGTCATTTTGATACACATCAGGTGCAAGGGTTAGTTTTTCATTGACATTGAATTGCATTAAATGCGCATCAATATTAGCATCAACAATATTTAAAATATAAAAACCTAGCGTTACCAAAAGTGAAATATCTCTGTTTCTTTGATAAAATTTTTGTGCAGCAATTAGTCTGCTTTTGTCCAAGAAATCATATTGATCATCATCATAACCCGCCAACCTTCGTTTGTAGGCATCGCGATAGCTGTGGTATTTTTTATTATTATCTATATAAAAATACAAACTCGTTCCAATTGCTCCATATACTAAAGGGATTTTCCAATATTTTTTATTGTATGCTTGTCCCAAACCAGGTAAAATTGCAGAATAGAATGCTGCCTTAGAAGGTGCTAAAGGATTGATTTCTGAATTTTTAACGGTATCTTTTACAGCAACGACACCTAGTGTTTCTTGAGAAAAAACAGCATTACATCCGAATAAGGAAATAAATGTAACTATGTAGAAAAGTTTTAACACTATCCTTTGATTAACTTTATAATACGATTAAAATCTTCCTCCGAATGGAATGGAATAGTGATTTTTCCTTTGCCATTTCCTGCTACTTTTACGTCAACTTTTGCGCCAAAAAAATTAGTAAATGATTTCTTCTGATCTTCAGGAATGGCAAATGTTGTTGTTTTTTTAGCTTTTCCAAATGCAGGTTTAATGCTGTCTTGATAGGTTTTGACTAAGGTTTCTGTTTCACGAACAGAAAGATTTTGGCTTACTATTTTTTGGTAAATATCCGTTTGTATGTCTTGGTCTTCAATATTGATTATAGCACGACCGTGACCCATGCTTATGAATCCATCACGAATACCAGTTTGGATAATTGGATCTAATTTTAGTAGGCGCAAATAATTTGCAATTGTAGATCTTTTTTTACCCACGCGTTCGCTCATTTGTTCTTGTGTTAATTGAATTTCATCAATTAAACGTTGGTAGGATAATGCAATTTCAATTGGATCAAGATCATGACGCTGTATATTTTCTACTAAGGCCATTATCAATGATTCGTTATCATTGGCTATTCTTATGTAGGCAGGAACAGTCGTTAATCCAACTAATCTTGAAGCTCGCAAACGACGTTCTCCGGATATTAATTGGTATTTGTTGAACTCTAATTTTCTAACGGTTATGGGCTGAATTAAGCCTAGTTCTTTGATGGATGAAGCTAATTCTTGTAGTGAATTTTCGTTAAAGTTTGTTCTTGGCTGAAACGGATTGATTTCAATTGAATCGATTTCGAGTTCAATAATATTACCTACAACTTTGTCTGCATTTTTATCATTAACGGATTTAATATCGTTCTCTGGATCTTTTAACAATGCTGATAAACCGCGTCCTAATGCTTGTTTTTTAATAGCTTTTGCCATAAATTAATTGCTGTTTTTCTTTATTATTTCTTGGGCCAAATTTAAATAATTGGTTGCACCTTTACTTGTAGCGTCAAAGTTGATAATGCTTTCTCCAAAACTCGGTGCTTCGCTTAATTTTACGTTTCGTTGAATAATAGTTTTGAAAACCATGTCGTTAAAATGCTTTTGGACTTCTTCAACTACTTGGTTTGATAATCTAAGTCGAGAATCAAACATGGTTAATAACAACCCTTCGATATCTAAATCGGGATTGTGTATTTTTTGAACGCTTTTTATGGTATTTAATAATTTTCCTAAACCTTCTAATGCAAAGTATTCACATTGAATAGGAATAATCACACTATCAGCTGCGGTTAATGCATTTAATGTCAATAAACCTAATGACGGAGCGCAGTCTATGATGATATAATCGTACTTATCTTTTACGCTCTCTAATGCTTGTTTGAGCATATATTCACGATTTTCTTTATCAACCAATTCTATTTCGATGGCTACTAAGTCAATGTGCGAAGGAATTATCCAAACATTTGGAGCAGAGCAAGTTACCGTGGCTTCTTCGGGCGTATTACTGTGTTCTAAAACTTGATAGGAACCAATCTCCACGTTTTCCACATCAATACCAAGACCAGAACTTGCGTTAGCTTGCGGATCTGCGTCAATTAATAACACCCTTTTCTCTAAAACTCCGAGCGATGCAGCTAAATTAACCGATGTCGTTGTTTTTCCTACACCACCTTTTTGATTGGCAATTGCAATGATTTTACCCATTTATTTTTATAAAAATTTTGAATGGTAAAAATACAATTTTTTATAGGTTTGTCAACTGAATTTTGTTAACATTCTGGTAAAACTTTTAAGGTTTGTTTACAGTCAAATTATTTTTTGGATTTCAATTTTTTTATCAGAGTTTATAAGTTTGATATAATATACTCCCTTATTATAGTAGCTTAAGTCAATTTCGGATATTTACTCTTGAGTTTTCAATAGCTTTCCATTAATGTAAAATAAATACATTTTATCTAAAAAAACATTTGTCAAATGTTTTTTTAGATAAATCTTCACATTCTTGAGAAAAAACACTAGAGATAATTAAGGATAAAAATAAACAAAGTGAAACTCTAATAGACGATGAATTTATATTATTTGTTCCCTTTGTTTTTAATCATCATCTCGAGCATATCCCACATTTCCTGAGGAATTTTTTCTAAGATGTTGAATTGTCCTGCACCTTGTAGCCATTCACCACCATCAATAGTAACTACTTCTCCATTGATATAGGCTGAAAAATCTGAGACAAGATAGGCAGCCAAATTGGCTAACTCTTGATGGTCTCCAACTCTTCGTAAAGGTACTTTTTTAGCCATATCAAATTTTTCGGCTAAGTCACCTGGAAGTAATCTGTCCCAAGCACCTTTTGTAGGAAATGGCCCAGGAGCAATAGCGTTCATTCGGATTCCATATTTTGCCCATTCTACAGCTAAACTCCTTGTCATGGCAAGAACTCCAGCTTTTGCAGTAGCACTTGGAACCACATATCCCGAACCTGTCCATGCATATGTGGTAACAATATTCAAAACATTGCAATTGGTTTGTTTAGTTTCTATCCAATGTTTTCCAAAGGCAAGCGTACAGTTTTTTGAACCTTTAAGCACAATATCAATTATAGTATCAAAGGCATTAGCGGATAATCTTTCGGTTGGAGAGATAAAATTTCCAGCAGCATTGTTTAGTAAAACATCTACTTTGCCAAATGTTTTTAATACATTAGCTAGCATGGCTTCGACTTGGTCATAATGTCTAACATCGCATTGAATTGGAAGACATTTTCCACCTGTTTCTTTCTCTAATTCTATTGCTGTTGTTTTCAGTTTTTCTAAATCTCTTGACGAAATCGCAACATTAGCTCCTAATTCTAGAAAATATTTTGTCATTGCTTTACCCAAACCGCTTCCTCCGCCAGTAACCACAATTGTTTTACCTTTTAGCGCATCGTCACGAAGCATTTTTGCTGAAAAATCCATAGTTTAGTTTGTTTTAGAAGTGTAAATATAGAAAATAATATATTATGCGCGCATAATATTATAATTTTAACAATCGATTAGTTGCTTCTAACAAAGTATTATCATCTTTGGCAAAACAAAAACGAATGCACTGCGTTTGTTTACTATCAGCATAAAAGGGTGAAAGTGGGATGGTAGCTACACCAAATTCCGTTACCAAACGCTTGGAAAAGTCTAAATCTGTTTCATCAGAAATAGTCGCATACGAAGCTATTTGAAAATACGAACCTTCGCAAGTAAGTAATTCAAATTTAGTAGGTTGCATTAATTCTTTAAATAAATTTCGCTTTTGTTTATAAAAATTTCCTAATTCAGAAACCTCGACTAAATCTAAATAATCATTGATAACATATTGAGCTATACTATTGACACTGAACACTAAAAACTGATGAATTTTTTTTATTTCTTTCATTAAATGTTCAGGAGCAATTAAATACCCAATTTTCCATCCTGTAATGTGAAATGATTTTCCAAATGAAGAAACAATTACGCTTTTATCTCTAAGTTTCTCTCTGTGATTTAACGAAATGTGTTTTTTTTCAAAGGTTATGTATTCATAAACTTCGTCAGAAAGTACTATAACTTTTGGATACAATTCTAATAATTTTTCGAGTTCTAGGAAGTCGTTTTCGTTCCAAGTTTTTCCTGACGGATTGTGAGGATTATTGATGATAATCATTTTGGTTTTACTATTCATCGTTGCTCCAATAAGTTCCCAATTCGGGGTGAAATCAGTATTCAAATTGATGCGTCTAGGAATAGCATTACACAATAAAATAGGCGTTTCATAACAGTCATAACTTGGATCTAGGATTATAACTTCTTCTTTAAAATTCACTAATGCTTGTATGGTTGCAAATATGCCTTCTGTAGCACCAGCAGTAATCAAAATATCAGTAGTTGGATTAACTTTTCTACCATACGAATTTTGTGTAAGTATAGCGATTTTTTGCAAGAGCGGAGGAAAACCAGCCATTGGCAAATATTGATGAATTTCTTCTTTTGACCATTGCGAGACAAGATTTTTTAAACGGTCATCGACTGGAAAATTTGGAAAACCTTGCGATAAATTAATGGCCTTATAATCCATTGCCAATTGAGACATTATGCTAAAAATACTAGTAGTAATATGAGGTAGTTTGGACATGCTGAACAATTATTATATGTATAAAAGTAAATAAATATAATTTTCTATTCCAACCTTTTTATAAAATAACTGCTCTATAACATTATAAAACGTTTTGAAAGAAAACAAATAATTATCCATATGAAAAATCTAATTCTAATGTCGCTTTTATTTTTCTATATCTCTAGAAGAAATAGCTACATTTGCTCCCAAAACCAGAAAATATTTTTTCATTGCTTAACCCAAACCGCTCCCTCCGCCAGTAACCACAATTGTTTTACCTTTTTGCGCCTCGTCACGAGCATTTTTGCTGAAAAATCTATAGTTTATTTAATTTTGAAAGGTAAATTTAGAAAAAAATATTTATTATGCATGCATAATTTATGAAGTTCTCATACTAACGTTAAAATAAATAGAATGTTTGCCTTGAAATTCTAAATTTATTTGAAAAGTCGTATATTTATGAGGTTGAATGGATTCGACATATATGTACTTTATTGTAAATAATAGATATGAAAATAGTCATAATTGGTGGTGGTTTCGCAGGTATTAATCTTGCAAAGGCCTTGTTGAAATGCAAAGAAAGCCAAGTAGTTTTAGTAGATAAAAACAATTATAATTTTTTTCCACCTTTGATTTATCAAGTCGGCACCGCATTTTTAGAACCTTCGAGTATTAGTTATCCCTTCCGAAAATTTTTTGCTGGAAAAAAGAATTTAAATTTTAGATTAGGAGAATTTCAAAGGGTAATTCCTGCCGAAAATAGAATCATTCTCGACAATGGCGAATTGAATTATGACTATTTGGTGTTTGCTACTGGAACCGAAACTAATTATTTTGGGATGGAAAATGTAAAGAGAAATGCTATTCCAATGAAAACACTTAATGATGCTATTGATATGCGGAATAGGTTGTTGCAAAGTATGGAGGAAGCGGCCATTTGTAAAGATAAAAAAGAGAAAAGAAAGCTGCTTAATATTGTGGTTGCTGGTGGAGGTCCAACGGGTGTAGAAGTTTCTGGAATGTTTGCGGAAATGCGAAAAGAAATTGTTGCTAAAGAATATCCAGAGCTGTTAACAACTGTAAGTAATATTTATTTGGTTGACGGAGGAAATGCACTACTTGCGCCAATGAGTGAAGCTTCTCAAAAGGATACTTTGGAAGCATTGACAAAAATGGGCGTAATTGTTAAATTAAATGCGCGAGTGAAGGATTACGATGGAGACACAGTGTATTTTGCCGACGGTCAAACTATTGAAGCAAAAAATTTGATTTGGGCTGCAGGAGTTACCGCCATGATTTTTGAAGGCATTCCGACGGAAAGTTATGGTAATGGCAAAAGGATGATTACCGATGCCTTTAATAAAGTTATAAATACCGATAACATTTTTGCTATCGGCGATACTTGCCTTTTGACATCTGATAAAAAGTTTCCTAATGGTCATCCACAAGTAGCTCAAGTAGCTATTCAACAAGGTTTAAATTTAGCAAAAAATTTTACTTTATTAAAAGAAAAAAGCAACCTTTTAAAGCCTTTTTTATATAATGACAAAGGTTCGATGGCAATTATAGGTAAGAATAAAGCCGTTGTTGATTTGCCTAATGCACATTTTAAAGGATTTTTTGCTTGGATTGTTTGGCTGTTTGTACATTTGTTTTCATTGATTACATATCGTAATCGTTTGCAGACCTTTTATAATTGGATGATTGCCTATTTTTCAAAAGATCAACCTTTAAGAATGATTATTAGACCAAATAAAAAAGATGGCGCTATCCATTGATAGAAAAAAATCTTTTTTATTTAATGTAATTTGAAATGGTTTATAGCTGCCAATGTGCTAATCGCAATCAGATAATGAGTTTACCCATTGTTCGATTAGATTGACTCCTTCTAGATGGATTATGCTTCTGCCAATTCGTGGCATTCTTAACATTGTATTATTGGTATTCATCGTATAATGCAAAACGGATTGGCTAATATCATTTGGTTTTATGATATAGCCATGAGGAATACCAGGATATTGTGTATTGGTGGAAATACAAATACCCAAATTTTCTGGATTTTCACTTAAACGAAATTCATACCTCTGCACAACAAATTCTGCATTTCCTCCTTCTTGATGACAATGTGCGCAATTTGCATCGAAATAGGATCGTGCTCTCAAATCCAAACTTTTGTTGGTGTCATTATAATCTACAATAGACGTAATTACTGCTGGCAAATTGTTTTCCAAATAACCAAATTCAACCCATTTTGTAAGCTGGTTTTTGGTGCCATCCAAATATTCGTAAAGATCATTTAAGTTTTGTGGCTTTATACCAATTGGCGAAACAATTGAGTTGTTTGCATGACAAGTAAGACAGTTTGCTTCTGAGGGAATTTGATAATTAATGGATTGATTTTGACCAAGGTCGTTTGTCCAAGTTATAGGTATTGTGCTAGCTTGAGTTTGTAAAAAGGCTTCAGTCTGACCTTCATTCCAAAGATATTCTGCAAATATCCAACCTGTAGATTTACGAATCATTACCCGAGTTTCTATGATTTTCTGAGAGTTTAAAGGCTGCACATTATTGTAATAGAAAGTTTTTACCAACGATGCGCTAACTGGTAAATCCAAAATCGTATGATCTGTGTTATAGGTTGCTTTTGAGTCATTTGGCAACCAAATAAATCTTTTTTTCTCTGCATAATCTGTAAAAAGTTCGCTTGAGGGTTTATATGGAATTAAACCATAAACTGGGTTTTGGTTTTTGATTTCTCCCACAAAAAAATTGTAATCCGACAGTTTTGGATAAGGTACAACAGTTAAATCCATCACAACAGGACTTTGTTGAATATCAATGTATTGATCATCATCAGAGGAACATGAAGTGTTCAAAAAGATAACAATTAGAACAATACTAAAAAAAGCTGATTGTATAATTTTTTTTTTTCAAATGGTTTTTCATTATATTAAAAATAACTGTTTTTATACTATTTTATATTTTAAGCTTACGAAAATTAATCTATTCCTCTATTAAAATTTTTAAAATTGCGATAGCGGCTTCACTGATTTTTGTTCCTGGGCCAAAAACGGCGACTGCTCCCGCATCAAAAAGAAACTGGTAATCTTGCGCAGGAATAACTCCACCAACAATGACCATTATATCTTCTCTTCCGTATTTTTTTAATTCTTCAATAACTTGTGGAACAAGCGTTTTATGTCCTGCTGCCAAAGAGGAAACTCCAAGGATGTGAACGTCATTTTCAACCGCTTGTTTAGCAGCTTCAACAGGTGTTTGAAATAACGGACCTATATCTACATCAAATCCTACGTCTGCATAGCCAGTTGCTACAACTTTTGCTCCACGGTCATGACCGTCTTGACCCATTTTTGCTATCATGATTCGAGGACGTCGGCCTTCTTTCTTGGCGAATTCGTCGGCAAGTTTTTTTGCTTTTTCAAAGCTCTCATCATTTTTTATTTCTTTACTATACACGCCGCTAAAGGATCTAATTTGTGCTTTGTATCTTCCAAAAACTGTTTCAAGAGCATCGCTTATTTCTCCTAGCGTCGCTCTATTTCTGGCTGCTTCTACCGCTAAAGATAATAAATTTTCCGTTCCAGTTTTTGCTGCTTCGGTTAATTGTGCTAAATTTTCTGCAACTTTTTTACTATCTCGAGTGGCTTTGATGTGTTCCAATCGTTCAATTTGTTGTTTCCGTACCATTTGATTATCTACATCTAGAATGTGTAACGGATCTTCTTTTTCTAAACGGAATTTATTTACGCCAACAATAATGTCTTGATTACTATCAATCCGTGCTTGTTTGCGTGCAGAAGCTTCTTCAATTCGCAATTTTGGCACACCCGATTCGATGGCTTTGGTCATTCCACCTAGTTCTTCCACCTCTTGAATGAGTTTCCAGGCATTATTTGCAATTTCATCTGTGAGACTTTCTACATAATAACTTCCAGCCCATGGATCGACT
>JBILYQ010000095.1:0-7752 GCA_044377655.1 Flavobacterium sp. | reverse complement strand
ATAGGTGGAGGCATTGAAAGCAACTGGGATTTATCAACCAAACGCGCCACAGCCATTGTAAACATTCTAGCCGAAAACAACGGAATTCAAAAGAAAAACTTAACCGCTGCTGGCCGTGGAGAATTTGCGCCAATGATGAGCAATGACACCAACGAAGGCAAAGCCAAAAACCGCAGAATTGAAATTATCCTTACCCCAAAATTGGACGAAATATCCAAGATGTTAAATGATTTTTAAAAATGCTTCAAAATAGAATTGGAACAAAGGCGCTACGATTTTCATAGCGCCTTTGTTGTTATACAAAAATTCTGTTCAGTCTCCCAAAATGCCAAAAACCCAGTAAAACAAGCAATCACTACTATCAAACAAGCAATCACTACTATCAAACAAACAATCACAACTTCCAGTATAGGTGTGAAATTAAACAGTTAGCATTTTTGGAGTTTCCATAAAACCCTGTCCATTTTCCACCCGCAATCAACAATAACGCAACAACAATAACTAAACGTTTCCAAAAAATCTGTTAACTACAAGGCGAAAAGAACCAACTATATTTTACCTTTGCAGTTCTTAAAATCACAAAACACACCGCCAGAATGAATTATACCACACTGCCCAATACCGATATAAAAGTCAGCAAAATTTGCCTTGGCACCATGACTTTTGGAAATCAAAACACAGAATCCGAAGCTCATTCTCAATTGGATTATGCAGTAGAAAGAGGCGTTAATTTTATAGATTCTGCTGAGATGTATCCTATTGGTGGCAACGAAAATATTTTTGGAAGCACAGAACGGTTTATTGGAAGTTGGATCAACAAAATTGGGCAAACTGAAAGAGATAAAATAGTAATAGCAACTAAAATTGCAGGACCCAATCGTGGTATGGAATACATTCGAAAACCACTAGATTTCTCCAAAAAAAGTATTCATGAAGCGGTGAATTTGAGTTTAAAAAATCTTCAAACCGAATACATTGATTTGTATCAAATGCATTGGCCGGAACGAGTAATGAACATGTTTGGCAAACGAGGCCTAACCGAAATCGATACAAAATGGCAAGATAATTTCTTCGAAGTCCTAACCACTTATGATGGATTAATTAAGGAAGGAAAAATAAAATACATTGGTGTTTCTAATGAAAATCCCTTTGGACTGATGCGCTTTTTACAAGAAAGCGAAAAACATAACTTGCCTAGAATCGCCACCATCCAAAATCCGTACTCCTTACTAAACCGTCTTTTTGAAGTAGGACTATCCGAAATAAGCTTAAGAGAAAATGTAGGACTATTGGCTTACTCGCCATTAGCATTTGGATTTCTTTCTGGAAAATACCTCAACGGTTACCCCGAAAATTCACGATTGAAATTGTTCCCCAATTTCATACGCTATTGCAATGAAAACTCTTTTAAAGCCACAAAATTATATAAGGATGTCGCCCAAGCCAACGGTTTGACACTTGCTCAAATGGCGTTGGCCTTTGTAAATAGCCAATCTTTTGTTACTTCAACCATCATTGGCGCCACCACATTAGACCAATTAAAAGACAATATTGATGCCTTTGAAATTGTTTTGACACAAGTAAACATCAACGCTATAGAAAACATTCAAGAACAAATCCCAAATCCGGCGCCTTAATTTTCGGAAAATCGCTTTTTAAGTTCATTTTCCGTTTTATAAAATAACATAACAATAACCACAAAAAGGGAGGACAACATTACCCACATTTCATATTTTTCGGGAACAGAAAACAAAACCAGTATCCCAGCAACAGCCAATAGCGTCACTCCGCAAAGCATCATTAACCGAGAAGAATACGCTTGCGCAAAATTCCACCGTTCCTGCGTTCTCATAGAACCGCTGGTGCGATAGCCATACAGTTGATTTATCTTTTTTGGAGGCAGCAATGTCATTACCAATCCAGCCAATCCAAAAACAAATCCCAGCAATGCTACAGCGCCAAAAAAGGTGTTTTCCATCTCTATTATTCCTTTACAAATTTTGATTTATATAGGTTGCCCACTGTATCCTCGACCGTGATTAAGTACAGCCCCGATGTCAAATCCCCAACAGCAACCGCAGTATCCTGCGAACCGTCAAGCCTTTTGCTCACCAACAGTTTCCCCGATAGGTCAAATAACTGCATTTTAGAAAGTGTAAGCTCCCCCGAATTTCGGATAAAGAATTCCGTCTTCGCAGGATTAGGATAAAGACTTAATCCGTTTTTAGTAAAATTGTCAATTCCCATGGATGTGTCGGATGTGTCGATGATTTTGTATATCTTCCCCGATCCAATATCAGCAATATACAATTCTCCATTGATGTCTTCCCCAAAACTCACAAAACTATTTCCATCAAAACTTTGAGAAAACGTAATTGCACCGTTAGCGGAAACCATCCCTATTTTTGGGTTGCAATAATCCGAAAACAAGTATTTGCCCTGAAGATTAGGATACAACGACCCCGTATAAACATATCCACCTGTGATAGAACAAGCGCCCGTGTTTTGATTTACCACCGCAATAGGAGCAGTCATCGAGGCTAGAGGCACACAGCCTGTGGTATTGTAAGCAACATTTCCTTCATAACAGCGCCATCCAAAATTCAGCCCAGTGTTGGGCAAAGGACTTGGAATTTTGTTTATTTCTTCCACCACATTTTGTCCCACATCGGCTATCCATAAATCGCCATTCAATCGGTTAAAGGAGAATTTCCAAGGATTCCTAACTCCAATAGCCCAAATCTCGTCATTCCCCGCCACACCAACATAAGGATTGGTCGGAGGAATTCCATAGGGCGAAGCAGAATCTACGTCAATTCTAAGCATCTTCCCTAGATTTTCATTGATGTTTTGTGCACGATTTCCTGGGTCGCCACCACTTCCGCCGTCACCCATTCCAATGTACAAATAGCCATCAGGACCAAAATGAATCCCGCCGCCATTATGGTTCGCAAAAGGCTGGTTTACCGTCAATAAAACAGTTCCTATCGTATTGGCAATATTAGGGTTACTGGCATTTACAGCGTATCTAGCAACAACAGTATTTCCAGAAGTATTGGTATAATTTAAATAGAAAAAACCATTGCTGGCATAATTGGGATGAAAAGCCATGCCTAGCAATCCGCGTTCTCCGCCAGTTGTAATTGTGGCAGTAGTCAAGGTTAGAAATGGGGTGGCGTTTATAGAACCATTAGGATTTAAAATTTTAATAATACCGCCTTGTTGCACCACAAAAAGTCTAGAATCATTAGCAGGATGTACTATTTCCACAGGAGATGAAAAACCTGTAGCAAAGTTTTGCAGATTTATAGTTTGCGAATAATTTGAAATAGCAACTAAAGAAAGACAGACAAAGAATAGTTTTTTCATGGCATTTTTTTTTGGTAGGTAAAGATAATTAAAAATTCAATAAGACTAACATTGAATGGATTGCAAAATAAATCCGTTTATTAAATGGATTTATAATCTTTAAAGAAGAGAATGTCAACTATTTTGCTGTAGCATTCCGTCCGTTACATTCTTTAGAAAGCAGTTATTCTATAGTTGTCACTTTTAGTCCAATTCCAATAACATTTGGAAGGTATGGTCCTTTGAATCCATTAGCAACAGTGACTTTGTATTTTCCTTTTAGGAGTTTTGCCTTTTCTTTTATCTTAAAATCCAAATCGCAAATATCTCCAGAGCATTCGGCGAGTTGTTTTCCGGCAGCGTCTTTTATCGCTAAATCTATTGTGAAATTTTCTTTAATTCCTTCAGGGTTTTCTATAGAAAAAATAATCGGAACACTGTCGAATTGATAATCATAAACATGACTGAATTCAAATGTAACATCGTATGCTTTAGTGTCGTCTTCGATGTTGAATTCATAATTTTTGACGACTGATTTGTACCAGCGGTTATTTTCGGAAAATTTGGAAAATTCGCTATATAATTTGGATTTATTGCACGCAATCAATAAGCTGCAGGCTGCCAATAAGTATACTATTTTTGTTTTCATAATTATTATTTTATTAGTGTTTAACCAAACAATTGTTCGACTATTTCCTCTATTTTGGAAACCAGTACAATTTTAATAAATGAATTTTTGATGGCTATTTTGTTGTATTTAGAAACGTAAATTGTTGCAAAACCCAGTTTTTCTGCTTCTTGGATACGTTGTTCCACTCGGTTCACAGGTCGAATTTCCCCTGACAGTCCTACTTCTCCGGCAAAACAGACGTCTTTACCAATGGCAATATCCTCATTGGAAGATAGAATTGCGGCTACTACGGCTAAGTCTATGGCTGGATCGTCCACTGAAATCCCACCAGTTACGTTGAGGAAAACGTCTTTTGTACCTAATCGGAAACCAGCACGTTTTTCTAATACAGCCAAAATCATGTTCAGTCTTTTGGCATTGTATCCCGTGGTGCTGCGTTGCGGTGTTCCATATACTGCGGTAGAAACTAACGCTTGTATTTCTATCATCAATGGTCGCATGCCTTCTAGTGTAGAGGCAATTGCGGTTCCCGAGAGTTCTTCTTCGCGGTGCGAGATTAATATTTCAGAAGGGTTTGAAACTTCGCGCAAGCCAGAACCTTGCATTTCATATATTCCGAGCTCGGCAGTGGAGCCGAAACGATTTTTGAGCGAACGCAGAATTCGGTATACATGATTTCTGTCGCCTTCAAATTGCAAAACCGTGTCGACCATATGCTCCAAAATTTTCGGACCTGCAATGTTACCGTCTTTGGTTATGTGGCCAATTAAGATAACTGGCACATTGGTTTCTTTGGCAAATTTTATGAGCTCTGCAGTGGTTTCTCGAATTTGTGAAATGCTTCCCGCAGTAGACTCGATAGCATCTGTATGCAAGGTTTGAATGGAGTCGATAATGACAATATCAGGTTCGGTGTCAACAATGTGACGAAAGATGTTTTGGGTTTTGGTTTCGGTTAGAATATAACAATTATCACTATTAGGATTGATTCGTTCTGCGCGCATTTTGATTTGCTTTTGACTTTCTTCTCCCGAAACGTACAAGGTTTTGTAGGGCAGTTTCAATGAAATTTGAAGCAGCAAGGTACTTTTTCCAATACCGGGTTCGCCGCCCAAAAGGATTAAAGAACCTGGCACGATTCCGCCACCAAGTACTCTGTTTAATTCGCCATCGGCTGTATCCATTCTTACTTCCTGAGTAGAATCGATTTCTTTTATTCGAAGAGGTTTCGAAACTCTTTTAGAATCGTTTGAGGTGGGCTTCCAGCTTGATTTTTCTTCCTTTTGAATAATTTCTTCGGCTATGGTGTTCCATTCTTTGCAGGAGTTACATTGGCCTTGCCATTTAGAATACTGAGCACCGCAATTTTGGCAAAAGAAAGTTGTTTTAATTTTCGACATTAGTTTCCGATTTCATTTCTTAACTCATCGGCTTTGTTAAGCATCATGTCTTTTGTTAAATCGCCAATTTCTTCCATTTGGAAAGCGTTTTGGTATGTTTTGGCGGCTCTTTTAAAATCGCCTGTTTTCTCATAATACATTGCCATGTGGTAGCTGCTTAGCATTGATTTTGGATAATTTTTGTCTGCTAATTGCGCTAACTGATCAAATTCATTATAGGCTTTGTTTTTTAAAATCGCTGCCTCAATGGCTTTGAAATCATTATATCTAATTTGGAGTTTCATTCCTAATGTTTTTTCCACAATTTCATATTTTTTAATTAAATAATCCACATATCCAGATGGAAGAATGGAGATTTTTTCAAGAAATTCGCTAGTGGATATGGGTTGGTATGCCGAGAAAATTTGGTACAATGCGCTTGGTATCGAATGCAAAACCAAGGAGTAATGGGAGTAGCCTTTAAAATCGTCAAATTGATAGTTTAAAGTGGCGTTAGTTACTTTTTTTGCTAACTCGTCCAAGGTGTTAATTCGTTCGCGCATTTTTTTTACATCGCCATCCGAAGTTGAGTGATAATAGAAAATAGGTTCTTGAATATTTGTTAGCCTATCAGGAATTTGTTCTTCCATTCCATCGGGAAGTTCTGGACTCATGGAAATATAGGCATTGAAAAGAGGTTGGTCTTTGTATAGAAAAAAGTTTAAGAAACCGGCTGTTGTGTCCATTCCTGCAATCATTTTGAATGGGGAAATTTTATACTGTTTCTGGATGTAGGGTACTAATTCCAAGCCGATGAATTCATAGAATTTTTCGCCCTTTCCTTCTGGCAAACCTGTTTCGGAATCAATTGCGCAATCAGTTTCCCGTTCGTTGTTTTTATTTTGGCTTATACCAACAATGATTACTTCGGGCAAATCGTCCCAGTAGTTTCCATAGCTAAGCGCGCCTTGAAAGGGGTCGAATAAAAAGTCGCCATCCAATAAGATCAACAAAGGATATTTTCTGTTCGAATTTTTATCGTAGGAATCAGGTAGCCCGATTGTGATTTCCCGCTCTTCGTTGAGTTTTTGGGAAAATATAGTGTCCATTATTTTTTGGGAAAAAGCAGAAAAGGAGCAGAATGTCAATAGAAATAAGAAGGGTTTTTTCATAGTTGCGATAATTTTGGTTTAGTGTATTATTGCTAATAGATTAGCAATTTAGGAAATTATTTGTTTCTATTCAGAATAGGAAGAAATAAAAACGACAAACCGCCCAAAATTATCATTAACGCCGTTTGAGATGTCCAAACGAGCCATCCAAAAGCCGTTCCAGCAGTGTCGGGAATGCCATAGAGCATAAAAATCTCGGCAATAAGAAGTGGATATGCCCCAAAGCCACTATTGGTAAAACCGATGGCCAAGCTGCCAAACACAAAGCCAATGATGACAGCGCCAAAACCGATGTGGCTGGTTTCTTTAAGAGCAAAGATGGTGACATAGAACATCAACAAATAGGAAAACCAAATGAAGAGCGAATGGAACAAAAAGGCCCATTTGTTTTTCATTTTTAAGATGCTAGACATGCCTTCTGTCAGACCAGATAATTTTTCTTTTAAGAACAAGATTACTTTCCAGTTGGAGTACATCCAGATTATTATAAAAATGATAAAAGCAACAGTACCGACAACAAACAGAATGATTAATTTTTCTACAGGAATTTTGGCAAGGATATAGTCTTTAAGAATATTAAATTGCAACAAGAAACCAACAATAACGAACAGTAAAAACAGTATAAAATCAACCACTCTTTCAGCTACAATAGTTCCAAAAGCTTTGTCAAAAGGGATCTCTTCGTATTTTTTTAACACCAAAGCTCTAGAGAATTCTCCCGAACGAGGAATGGTCAAATTCATGAAATAAGCCACGCAAACCGCCATAAAATTATTGTGAAATTTTGAGTGGTATCCCATTTGTTCTATGGAAAATTTCCACCGATAGGCGCGAGATAAAAAGCCGAAAACAGCTATGAAAAGGGACAAGTAGATGTAAAAATAATTGGCGTTTTTAAAATAGCCTTTCATTTCTAGGAGCTGTTCCGGAGTAAACTCGTTGTACTTATAAATAATCAAATAGACTCCCAAAAGGATTGGAAGAACAATAGATAGCCATTTGCCAATTATCTTTTTCAAGAGATTATGTCAGGGAATTGTCATTCTCATTTGGAAACACAAGCCAAGGCTTAAATGTTTTTGCTTCTTCAAAATCTAAAGTAGCATAGGAAATGATAATGATGATGTCGCCAGGATGCACTTTTCTCGCTGCTGGACCGTTTAACGTAATTTCGCCCGAGTTTCTATTGCCTTTGATGACATACGTTTCGAAACGTTCACCA
>JBILYQ010000030.1:0-11833 GCA_044377655.1 Flavobacterium sp. | reverse complement strand
GCCACTTTTTCTCCTTCAATAAGGTTTGAAGCTTCCATCAAAGCTTCGTCAATAGTGATGCTTCCGATATAATTTAAATCGGCGCCCGTAACTTTTACGCGATGAATTTTAGATTTTACTACTTGAATTTGCATGAGGCAAAGGTAATTAATTTAATGAAATGGTATCAATCAATCTAATTTTGTTAACAAAAACCGCTATGAAAGCACGGTATTTTTTATTTTTATTTTTTTTAAGGCAAGGCATTAAAGTTGTTTCTTCCGAAATTTGAAAATATTCAAGTTCAAAGGACGTGTTTTTTTCAAAAGTCTTTGTTACCCAATCCGAAACAATTTTAGCACTTTTCGTGCCAAATAGCTTTTTGGCATGAAGAATTGTTTTATAGATAAGTGCGGCTTGTTGTTTCTCGACTTCGGATAAACGTTCGTTTCGAGAGCTCATTGCAAGCCCATTGGGTTCTCTAAAAATGGGACAGCCAATAACGTTAACTGGAATTTTTAGTTTTTCAACCATTTTTTTTACAATTTGTAATTGCTGAAAATCTTTCTCACCAAAATAGGCGTTTTGAGGATTTACAATTTCAAATAGGCGCTTTACAATAGTGCCAACTCCGTCAAAATGGCCAGGTCTAAATTTTCCTTCCATTTGGTTTTCAAGACCGTCAAATTCAAAATGTTCAGAAATTGTGTTGCCTTGGTAAATGTCGTTTACGGTAGGCGCAAAAACGATGATGTTGTTAGAAACGGATTGAATTTTTTTGATATCGGCTTCCAAAGTTCTAGGATAATTCTTCAAATCTTCGGGATTATTAAATTGAGTCGGATTAACAAATATGCTGATTACAACAATATTGTTTTGTTTGATTGCTTCTTGCAACAAGGACAAATGCCCTAGGTGAAGGGCTCCCATAGTCGGTACAAAACCTATGGTGTTCATGGGTTTTGATATTGATTGAAGATGTTCAACAAGCGTTGTTTTATTCTTAAAAATGGGCATCGACTAATTTTAAATAAGTTGCAAACTTACTATTTTCATAGATAACTGCATAAATTTTTGTATTTTTGCATGCTTTTTATAGACAAAAAAATAAACTATGATAATATATGGAAGATAAGAGAATATTGTATGTATCATCTGAGGTGGTGCCTTATCTAGCTGAAAATGAGGTTTCTTTAATGTCATACGATGTCCCAAAAATGATCAACGATCAAGGAGGACAAATAAGAATATTTATGCCAAGGTATGGCAATATTAACGAGAGAAGACATCAATTGCATGAAGTCATTCGATTATCGGGTATGAATTTGGTTGTAAATGACCTAGACATGCCCTTGATTATTAAAGTCGCGTCTATTCCAAAAGAGAGAATTCAAGTTTATTTTATTGACAATGATGAATATTTTAAACGAAAAGCCACCTTTAGCGATGAAGAAGGCGTTTTGTATCCTGACAATGACGAACGTGCTATTTTCTTTGCAAAGGGCGTTGTTGAAACAGTAAAAAAATTGAATTGGGTTCCCGATATTATTCATGTTCATGGTTGGATGGCAAGTATGCTTCCTGTTTACATGAAGCATTTCTACAAGGACGAAGCTCTTTTTTCGGACACTAAAATCATCACTTCAGTATATGGACAATCTTTTGAGGGAGCATTGGATTCAGAAATGATAAACAAAGTGAAGTTTGATAATATACCCGCGGAAGCCGTAAGAGAATTAGAAGTTCCAAATTATGAAAACCTTATTTTATCTTCGATAAATCATTCAGATGGAGTTATAATTGCTTCAGAAAACGTGTCTTTAAGTTTAACAAAATTTATAGAATCTTCAGGAAAACCTTTTTTATCTTTCACCCCGAAAGAAAAATTCGCTGCATTATACACCGAATTTTATAAAAGTATGCTTTCTTAATTAATAAAGTTTTATGTACAGAAATTCATTTTTAAAACAGGTTTTATTAGGCTTAATTGTTGTTCTTTTTGCATCATGCGATAAGGATTTTAACGAAATTGGTACAGACATTATTAGTGATGACCACTTCGGTTTTGAAAAATACACCGATGCAAGTATTGTGGCATTTAATCAAAAACTGGGTCCGATTGCTTCTAATAACCTTGAAATTAATTCGTTAGGAATATATAACAATCCCGCTTTTGGTAAGACTACTGCAAGTTTTGTTACCCAGTTGGAATTGGGAACTTCAAATCCAATTTTTAGTAATATTGAAACTCCGGCTGTGATTGATAGCGTAATTGTGAATATTCCTTATTTCAGCACTTTGTTGGATACGGACAGTGACGGTAATAAAACATATGAATTGGATTCTATCTATGGGCAAGATTTGTCCGCGTTTAAATTAAGCGTTTTCGAATCAGGCTATTATCTTAGAGATTTGGATCCGTCACAACAATTGGCAGGACAACAATTGTTTTATTCCGATAAAAATTCGGAGATAGACAGTTATAAAATTGGGAGCAGACTTAATGATTCGGATAACACAGAGCAAAACGATTCCTTTTTCTTTGATCCGAAACAGATAAAGGAAACCTCTTTAAATGATGATGATGAAGAAGTTGTGACAAAATCGGTTCCTGCAATGCGATTGCATTTAAACAAAGATTTTTTTACTCAAAAAATTCTTAATGCACCAAGCGGACAGTTGTTTAATAATAATTTATTTAAAAATTATCTAAGGGGATTGTATTTTAAAGTTGAGAGTAACGGCAGCAGTTCGGGCAACATGGCTATGATTAACTTTAAAAAAGGAACGGTAACTGTTTATTATAAACAAGATGTTGAAGTAACCCTTGATGAGGTGGTAACCGTTGAAAGACTAAATAAGACTCTGGTTATGAAAATGGTTGGAAATACCGTCAGTCTATTGGAAAATTCAAACGAATCCGCTGATTATATAAATGCCACAAGCAATCCAGATCCAACTCTTGGAGATGAAAAACTGTTTTTAAAAGGCGGTCAAGGTTCTGTTGCTGTGATTGATATTTTTGGGACTACCGATACTGATGGGAATGGTGTTGTTGATGAAGTTCAGGCAATTCAAGAAAATGGCTGGTTGATTAATGAAGCCAATCTAACTTTTTATGTAGATAAAGATAATTTAACAATGCAAAACACGTCTACCATAGAACCTGAGCGTATCTTTCTATATGATTTAAAAAACGGCAGACCACTTATAGACTATACTTTCGATTCTTCTACTAATTCTAGTTTTCCAAAAAAAGGCAAAACTACACATGGCGGAATGATAGAAAGAGAAGATGTTGAGAATGGAAGAGGTGTTCGATATAAAATTAGAATTACACGACATGTTATCAATCTTATCAAAGAAGATTCTACTAATGTTAGACTTGGGTTATCTATAACGGATAATATCAATAATGTAATTATGTCAAAGTTGAAGACCGCAAACAGTACTACTGATGAGGCACCGACAATGTCTGTCATAAGCCCCGTTGGAACAATATTATTTGGGACAAAAGTTAGTGCCAATGTTCCTGAAAGCAAAAGATTAAAACTAGAAATTTATTATACAAAACCTGATTAATACTTTATAAATTATGTGTGGAATTGTTGGATACATTGGTCATAGAGAAGCTTATCCTATTATTATTAAAGGATTAAAGCGATTAGAATACAGAGGTTATGATAGTGCTGGAATCGTTTTATACGATGGCGAAAACCTTAAAGTTTCAAAAACAAAAGGGAAAGTTGCTGAACTTGAAGATAAATCAAGTTTAGAAATTACAACTAATGGAACAATTGGAATGGGACATACACGCTGGGCAACACATGGAGTTCCAAATGACGTCAACTCGCATCCCCATTTGTCTAATTCAGGTAATTTGGCAATAATTCACAATGGAATTATTGAAAATTATGCCCCATTAAAAAAGGAATTAATAAATAGAGGGTACACTTTTTCTTCAGACACAGATACCGAAGTGCTAATTAATCTTATAGAAGATGTTCAAAAAAAGGACAATCTTAAGTTAGGGAAAGCAGTTCAGGTCGCTTTGAATCAAGTGGTTGGAGCCTATGCAATTTGTGTTTTTGACAAAAAAAAGCCAAATGAAATTGTTGTTGCTCGTTTGGGAAGCCCATTGGCAATAGGCGTAGGGCAAGATGAGTTTTTCATTGCCTCCGATGCTTCCCCGTTTATTGAGTACACATCAAATGCTATTTATTTAGAGGATGAAGAAATGGCAATTGTTAGGCTACATAAGCCCTTAAAAATCAGAAAAATAAAAGAAGATACGCTAGTTGATCCCTATATTCAAGAACTTCAGATGAATTTGGAGCAAATTGAAAAAGGCGGTTACGATCATTTTATGCTTAAAGAAATTTATGAGCAACCAAGCGTAATTAAAGACACCTATCGCGGAAGGTTAATAGCCAACCAAGGAATCATCCAAATGGCGGGAATTGAAGACAATCTCGAAAAGTTTTTAAAAGCCGAAAGGATTTTAATTATTGCGTGTGGTACTTCATGGCATGCAGGATTGGTGGCTGAATATATCATAGAAGAGTTTGCTAGAATTCCAGTGGAAGTGGAATATGCTTCCGAATTTAGATACAGAAATCCTATCATCAACAAAAATGATGTAGTAATTGCTATATCGCAGTCAGGAGAAACTGCCGATACTTTGGCAGCAATTAAATTAGCTAAAGAAAAAGGAGCTTTTGTATTTGGTGTATGTAATGTTGTAGGTTCCTCTATTTCTAGAGAAACTCACGCTGGTGCTTATACCCATGCTGGTCCAGAAATTGGAGTAGCATCGACCAAAGCTTTCACAACACAAATAACGGTTTTGACAATGATAGCCTTAAGATTGGCCAAAGCCAAAGGGACATTATCAAATTCTGATTTTCATCGTTATTTGCAAGAATTAGAAATTATTCCTGAGAAAGTAAAAGAGGCATTGGAAACTAATGATAAAGCCAAAGAAATTGCGGCAATATTTAAAGATGCCCCAAATTGTCTTTATTTAGGAAGAGGCTATAATTTTCCTGTTGCTTTAGAAGGCGCGCTGAAACTTAAAGAGATTTCTTATATCCATGCCGAAGGTTATCCAGCGGCAGAAATGAAACACGGGCCAATAGCTTTAATTGACGAGCAAATGCCAGTTGTTGTTATTGCACCAAAACAAGGCCATTATGACAAAGTGGTAAGCAACATTCAAGAAATAAAATCAAGAAGTGGAAAAATAATAGCTGTTGTCACTAAAGGCGATACGCAAGTAAAAGAACTTGCTGATTATGTTATCGAAATTCCGGAAACATCTGACGCTTTATCTCCATTAATTACTACAATACCTTTGCAATTATTGTCCTATCATATTGCGGTAATGAGAGGTTGTAATGTAGACCAGCCAAGAAATTTAGCCAAATCGGTTACTGTAGAGTAATATTTTTTTCGGAATACACTATTTAAAGCGAGATTTTTTTCTCGCTTTTTTTTTGTTTTCTACCCATTCTTTTTTTGTGATTAATTTAATATTTCGACCTGTCTACTATGTACGCATAGTATTTTTTCAATAATTGTTGAATTATGTTAAGAAAAGTTTAAAAAAAGAAAATATAGAAAAAACGATGAGAAGTTGTAAATTTTTGTCGAATAGCAATTTTATAACATGTTTTTTTACGAATTTAAAATAATAATTGTACTTTGGTCACTTAAACCAACAAAATTATAACCTAATGAAGATTTATTTATTTATCGTGTCGTTGTTTTTTTGCAGCATTACTTTTGCACAAACTACAATTACTGGTTCGGTAAAAGACAGCAAAAACGGACCAATTCCTGGAGCCAATGTAAAGGTTAAAGGAGAAGCATCAGCATCAGTTTCCGATAGTGATGGAAATTTCACATTGACAACATCAAAAAAACCGCCTTTAGAGGTTGAAGTTTCGAGTGTTGGATTTGGAATGAAAACAGCAAACGTTACCTCCAACAACCAGAAAATCAATGTTGTTTTAGTTGATGAAGAAACAAAACTTGATGAAATTGTAGTTTCGGCTTCAAGAACACCAGAAAGAGTTATTGAGTCTCCTGTTACTATTGAAAGAATGAGTCTTCAACAAATTAAAAGTACTACTGCAGCTACTTATTATGACGGATTGGAGAACTTAAAAGAAGTGCACTTTAACATGAGTAGTTTGAGTTTTAAATCTATTAATACTAGGGGTTTTGCGACTATAGCCAATACCCGTTTTATGCAATTGGTAGACGGAATGGATAATTCCTCTCCAGCATTAAATTTCGTTTTAGGGAATTTAATTGGTATTTCAGAAATCGATGTTGCTAATGTGGAGCTTTTACCAGGCGCATCGTCTGCACTTTATGGTGCCAATGCATTCAACGGAATTATGTTTATGAATAGCAAGAGTCCTTTTACCAATCAAGGGATCAGCTTTTATTTTAAATACGGTCAAACGTCTCAAAAAGCTGCCGGAACAAATGACTATTATGATTTTGGTATCCGAGCGGCACATGCTTTTAGCGATAAATTTGCTTTAAAAGGTAATTTTGCCTTTTTGAAAGCAACAGAGTGGATTGCAGCTGATAAAACAGACTTAACCGAAAATCAATCAGGTTTTGTTGTTAATCCAAACTATGACGGATTGAATTTATATGGAGATGAAGTTACCACAAACCTTAAAGGAGTAGGTACTTCATTGGCTAATTTAGGTATAATCCCTTCCGCGGCGGTTAATTTATTGCCTAATTACAATGTAAGCAGAACAGGTTATGCTGAACAAGACTTGAATGATAACAGTGTAAAAAGTGTGAAAGCTGATTTCTCAGCACATTTCAAACCTTGGGCCAATGATTTTGAAATTATTTTCCAACATAAAGTTGGGCAAGGAAATACAATTTACCAAGGGGCAAACAGATATTCATTGAAAAATTTCTTCATGAATCAAACTAAATTAGAGGTAAAAGGAAAGAACTTCTTTGTTAGAGGATACATGACTGCAGAAGATGCTGGAGATTCTTATGACATGCGTTTTGCTGCATGGAATGTCAACAGAGCGTGGAAAGATGATAGTACTTGGTTTGGTCAATATGCAGGTGCATTTATCCAAGCAACACTTGCAGGACAAGGTGCCGAAAACGCACACAATTTAGCAAGAGTTGCAGCAGATACGGGAAGATTTTTGCCAGGTTCTCAACAATTTAAAGATGCATTGGCTGTAGTGATTGCAAATCCTGATTTAACAGAAGGCGCAAGATTTAAAGATAAATCCAAGATATACCATTCCGATGCCAATTATAATTTCAAGGACATTATCAAATTTGCAGAATTTCAAGTTGGAGGTTCGTACAGACAATATGAAATGAATTCTGACGGTACCATCTTCACCGATTTTGACGGACCAATACGATATGATGAATATGGCGTTTATTCTCAAGTTCAAAAGAAATTTATGGATGACAGATTGAAATTTACGGGATCTGTTCGTTATGACAAATCACAAAATTTTGATGGGTTTTATTCTCCTAGAGTCTCTTTCGTTTATTCTGCAGGAGCAGCCAAGAAACATAATTTCCGCGCATCCTATCAAACAGGTTTTAGAAATCCAACAACACAAGACCAATATATCGGTTTAGATCTTGGACCATTTGCTTTGATTGGTTCAGCTCCAGATAACTTATCGCGTTTTGTGGAAACAAGAAGCGTAAGTTTTATTGGTCAACAGGCTCAATCTACACAATACCCAACGGGTGTTGGTGCTCCAGCTACCGTTTCTTTATCAGGAGTTGATGCTTATACAAATTCTTATACTTTAGCCTCTGTTCAAGCTTTTGGTGCCTCTTCAAACCCAGCCGATTTACAAGTGGCGGATATTGGTTTGGTGAAACCAGAAAGAGTGCAAGCTCTTGAGGTTGGATATCGTTCAGTAATCAACAATGACTTGTCTATAGATATCAACGGTTACTACAACACTTATAATGACTTCTTAAACCAAGCAAGGGTAATAACGCCTTATTATGGAACAGTTGGTACTGATTCTTCTAATCCGAATGTTCAGGCAACTTATGCGGCTATTGCAAACGGAGACAGACGAGTATATCAAATCTACACTAATTCAAAAACGGAAGTGAATTCTATGGGATTTGGTATTGGATTATCTAAAAAAGTATACAAAAATTTTGAAGTAGGAGCTAACTACACTTATTCAGATTTTAAATTTGATCAAGCACAAGACCCAAGTTTTATCCCAGCATTCAACACACCGAAACACAGGATTAAAGGTTCAATTGGCAATGATAGATTGTTCAAAAACTTCGGCTTTAATGCTAATGTAAGATGGAATAATGAATACTTATGGCAATCTTCCTTTGCTGATGGTCAAGTTCCAGAAAACATTGTGCTAGATGCTCAAATCAATTATGCCATGCCAAAATTGAAATCAGTTTTGAAACTTGGAGCCAATAATTTGTTCGGACAAGACTATATCCAAGTAATTGGAGCAGGACAAATTGGGCAACAATGGTTCGCATCTTGGACAATTAATCCTTAATACTAATCGATAACATAAATAGATACACGTTATGATAAATAATTTCAAATGGCTACTTTTAGTTTCTTTAACTTTTGTAGCATGTAATAATGATGACGAAACGACCACCGTCCCAAATTCGTCTGATGGTTTGCCTTTAACCTCTGGGACCGCCAATTTTTCAAATTATGTTGCTTTAGGAAATTCCTTGACTGCAGGATACACTGACGGCGCGTTGTTTGAAGAAGGGCAAAATAATTCTTGGACAAAGATTTTGGCTGGACAGTTTCAATTAGCTGGAGGTGGAGACTTCACTATTCCTTATACTAACGATAATATTGGCGGAATGTTATATGGAGGAACTCAAATCCTTGAAAACAGACTGTATTTCAATGGTGCAGGACCAGTTAGATTGCCTGGAATTCCTACAACCGAAATAACGAATGTATTAACAGGGCCTTTTAATAACATGGGTGTACCTGGGGCAAAAAGTTTCCATTTATTAGCCCCAGGATATGGTAATCCTGCAGGTGTTTTGACGGGAGCTGCAAATCCTTATTTTGTTCGTTTTGCTACAAGTCCGACAACAACGGTTATTGCTGATGCAATGGCGCAAGAACCGACTTTTTTCTCTCTTTGGATTGGAAATAATGACGTTTTGGGATATGCAACTACAGGTGGCGATGGCACTAACCCAATAACACCTGCAAGTGGTGTTCCAGGAGTTGGTTTTGACGGGACTTATGCTGCATTAGTTGCTACTTTAACTTCAGGTGACGCAAAAGGAGTTGTTGCCAATATTCCTTATGTTAGTTCTATTCCTTTTTTTACTACTGTTCCTTATAATCCATTAACGGCAAGTTCGCTTGGTAGCGGAAACGTTGCTGTTGGACAAGCTACAATTGGCCAATTAAATGCCTTATTATATGGTCCACTCAAACAAGCTTTGACCGCTTTTGGTGCTGGTGATAGAATAGAATTATTATCTACTTCGGGTGCCAATCCATTATTGATAAAAGATGAAACCTTGACAAATTTATCTGCGCAACTTACAGCAGCGTTCACCCCTTCTTTAGGTGTTCCAACAGCTACTTTTTACGGGCAAGTATTTGGTCAGGCACGTCAATCAAAAAGTACAGATTTAGTCTTATTGACCACAAGTTCGGTTATTGGAACTGCGCCAACAGGAGTTCCGGCGCCTTTAGATAAATACGGTATTACTTATCCATTACAAGACAAGCATTTATTAATTCCAAGCGAAATTACCGAGCTTCAAGTAGCTACAGATGCCTACAATGTAACGATAGCGTCACTTGCATCCGCTAATGATTTGGCCTTTGTTGATGCTAATGCAAAAATGCAGCAATTGGCAAATGGCGGTGTCCAAAGCAATGGTTTTAACTTGACATCCGCTTTGGTTTTTGGGAATGCTTTTTCATTAGATGGTGTTCACCCAACATCTAGAGGCTATGCTTTTCTAGCCAATGAGTTTGTAAAAGCAATCAATTCAAAGTATGGTTCTAATTTACCATTGGTAAACATTGGTAATTATAATAATCTTTTTTCAGCACAATTGCCATAAGACACATTGTGATATTTCAAATAAAACCAGGGCAATGCCCTGGTTTTTTGTTTATAATATGCATCTAAACCATTAAATAGCAAAATATCGTAAAAATGATAAAAAAAATTATTGATTTTACAGTTTTAAAATTATCTTTGCACTCTGAAAAAAGAGCTTTTTTTCATAAACCTAAATAGCTATTTAATAAATACATAAGCAATGTCTAAAGCAATAGGAAAAGTTTCGCAAATCATTGGGCCGGTAGTTGACGTAGTGTTTAACACTAAAGATGTTGAATTACCTAAAATTTATGATTCATTGGAAATCATCAATAAAAACGGTTCAAAATTAATTCTTGAAGTTCAATCGCATATCGGGGAAGATACAGTTCGTACCATTTCAATGGACTCTACAGACGGTTTGAGTAGAGGTACAGAAGTTGTGGGTACGGGTGCTCCAATCCAAATGCCAATAGGTGCGGATATTTACGGTCGTTTATTCAACGTTATCGGAGATGCTATCGATGGACTTGGAGATTTGCCAAAAGATGGTTCAAATGGAACTTCTATTCATAGACAAGCGCCAAAGTTTGAAGACTTATCAACCTCAACAGAAGTATTGTTTACAGGGATCAAAGTAATCGATTTGATTGAGCCTTATTCGAAAGGTGGTAAAATTGGATTGTTCGGTGGTGCTGGAGTTGGTAAAACAGTATTGATTCAAGAGTTGATTAATAATATCGCAAAAGGTCACGGTGGACTTTCTGTATTCGCAGGAGTAGGTGAAAGAACACGTGAAGGAAATGACTTGCTTCGTGAGATGCTTGAGTCAGGAATTATAAAATACGGTGATGAATTCATGCACTCTATGGAAAATGGAGGTTGGGATTTATCAAAAGTTGATAAGCCAGGAATGAGAGAGTCTAAAGCTACTTTCGTTTTCGGTCAAATGAATGAGCCACCAGGAGCAAGAGCGCGTGTTGCTTTGTCTGGACTTTCTATCGCTGAATATTTCCGTGATGGCGCAGGAACAGATCAAGGGAAAGACGTACTTTTCTTTGTGGATAACATTTTCCGTTTTACACAAGCAGGTTCTGAAGTATCCGCATTGTTAGGACGTATGCCATCTGCGGTAGGTTACCAACCAACATTGGCAACAGAAATGGGTGTAATGCAAGAAAGAATTACATCAACAAACAAAGGTTCTATTACATCTGTACAAGCGGTTTACGTTCCTGCAGATGATTTAACAGATCCAGCTCCAGCAACAACATTTGCTCACCTTGATGCTACCACTGTATTGTCTCGTAAAATTGCTGAGCTTGGAATTTATCCAGCGGTAGATCCATTGGATTCAACCTCTAGAATTCTTACGGCCCAAATTTTAGGAAATGAACACTATGATTGTGCGCAAAGAGTTAAAGAAATTCTTCAAAAATACAAACAATTACAAGATATTATTGCCATTCTTGGAATGGAAGAATTATCAGAAGAAGATAAATTATCAGTATCAAGAGCACGTCGTGTACAACGTTTCTTGTCACAGCCGTTTCACGTGGCGGAACAGTTTACAGGATTAAAAGGAGTTTTAGTTGACATTAAAGATACCATCAAAGGATTTAACATGATTATGGATGGAGAATTGGATTATTTGCCAGAAGCAGCCTTCAACCTAAAAGGAACCATTGAAGAAGCTATTGAAGCAGGACAAAAAATGTTGGCAGAAGCATAAACAATTAACAATGGAT
>JBILYQ010000128.1:0-6570 GCA_044377655.1 Flavobacterium sp. | reverse complement strand
AAGGATTTCCATAAGGCAAAGCATCCACTTTAGCAGCAAATCTTCTATTGAATTCCGCAGCAATACTTTCATGAACATACAAAATTTTCAAAGCCGTACACCGCTGACCGTTAAATGATAAAGCACCTGTGATGCATTCCTGAATGGCCAAATCCAAATCGGCGTCGGGCAAAATTATCGCTGGGTTTTTAGCTTCCAAGCCCAAAATTAAACGCAATCTATTCTTGTTAGGATGTTGATCTTGCAATGCAATAGCTGATTTACTATTACCAATCAAAGCTAAAATATCAATTCTTCCTGATTTCATAATTGGAGAGGCCACTTCCCTACCTCTACCATAAACAATATTGATAACCCCTTTTGGGAAACTGCTTTGAAACGCTTTTAGCAAAGGTGAAATCAATAAAACACCATGTTTTGCAGGTTTAAAAATCACTGTATTCCCCATAATAATTGCAGGAATTAAAAGTGAAAATGTCTCATTTAAAGGATAATTATAAGGACCAAGACACAACACAACCCCAAGTGGACCGCGACGAACCATAGCATTTACACCTTGACTTTTTTTAAACCGAGCACTATTTCTATCCAATTCTTTATAATCTTCAATAGTATCGTAAATATATTCTACCGTTCGATCAAATTCTTTTTCTGAATCAGGTAATGATTTTCCAATTTCCCACATTAAATACTTAACCACTTCACTTCGAGTAACTTTCATTTGTGTAACAAAATCCTGCATACACTTAATTCTGTCTGCCACTTTCATCGTTGGCCACAAACCCTGCCCTTTGTTATAAGCAGAAACTGCTGCTTTTGTTACCGCTTCCGCTTCTGCTTCACCCATTGAAGGTATAGAACCTAATAATGTTGGAGCATATACATCCGTAGAAGAAATTGTTGAAAAAACAGGGGTGCTTTCCCCAGTCCATTTTTTTAATACGCCATCAACTAAATATTCATCTTGAATTAATAGGGATGTAATTTGAAATTCACTTGGAATAGCATTCATAAAAATAAGTTTTTTTTATAAAATTACTATTTCTTATATGACCGCCAACATATCTTTTTAAAAAGAAATTAACGAAAACGATGTAATTAAAATTTGTAAATTATTTATACTATTTATTCTTCAAAACTTCCGCAATCCTCTTAGCACACTGCTCACCATCAATCGCAGCCGAAATAATCCCGCCCGCATACCCAGCACCTTCCCCACAAGGATATAATCCTTTTATTTGAACATGTTCTAAAGTGATAGTATCTCTTGGTATCCGAACCGGCGACGACGTTCTGCTCTCCGGTGCATGCAATATCGCTTCATTCGTCAAATAACCACGCATCGATTTGCCAAATTCCATAAAACCCTCTCGCAATATCTCCGTTAGAAAACCTGGAAACACCTCACCCATCTCCACCGAAGTTGTTCCTGGAACGTAGGACGTTTTGGGAATAGTTGAGGAAACTTTATTTTGAGTAAAATCAACCATCCTTTGGGCGGGAACCTTTTGAGTTTCTCCCGCTAAATGCCATGCTTTTTGCTCTATACTCTTTTGAAATTCCATTCCTGCTAAAGCACCAAATTTTGAAAAAGGCTTAAAATCATCCAATTTCAATTCAATAACTATCCCAGAATTTGCAGTTGCCTGATCCCGTTTTGATGGTGACCATCCATTGGTAACAACCTCCCCAGGACTAGTTGCACAAGGCGCAATAACACCTCCAGGACACATACAAAAAGAATACATACCCCTTCCATTAACCTGCTTCACAATAGAATAAGGCGCCGGCGGCAAAAAAGCCCCCCGATAATCACAACTATATTGTATACTGTCAATCAAGGACTGCGGATGCTCCGCCCGAACGCCAAGCGCAAAAGGTTTGGCTTCTATAACTATTTTTTTTCTGTCCAATAATTCAAAAATATCCCGTGCCGAATGTCCCGTGGCCAAAATAACTTTATTAGCCACAATCGTAGCCCCGTTTTGAGTAACAACACCCTGAATTTCATTATTCTTAATCACAAAATCAGTCACCCGAGTATCAAACAAAACCTGTCCGCCACAAGCATTAATCCGCTCCCGTATATCTTGAATAATCTGAGGCAATTTATTCGTCCCAATATGCGGATGAGCCTCCACCAAAATATCCGGCGAAGCACCAAAACCGACTAATAACTGCAAAATCCTATCCACATCGCCACGCTTTTTGGAACGGGTATACAATTTTCCATCCGAATAGGTCCCAGCACCGCCTTCTCCAAAACAATAATTCGAATCTTCATTCACAACATGGTCCACATTTATCGCCTTCAAATCCCTACGACGACCACGGACATCCTTTCCACGCTCAATCACTATCGGTTTCAACCCTAATTCAATCAATTGCAAAGCCGCAAACAGCCCCGCCGGACCAGCACCAACAACAATAACCTCTTGAGCATTGGAAACATTGCCATAGTTAGGAAGTACAACACCCTCGACATCAAAATTTTCGCCCCCAAAATAAACAGAAGCTTTTATATTGAACTTAACCGCCTTCTGACGCGCGTCAACAGACCTTTTTAAAACCAAAACCTTTTGAATTTCGCTAGTGGAAACATTAAACAACTTAGCAACATGGGCAGTAAGCAACGTTTCGTTGGAAGCTATTTCTGGAGAAACTTGAAAGAGTAGTTCGCGAGGCATTATTTTGAAGATATTTGTTCTGTTGGTTATTCTTTGACCAATTATTTGGCAAAAATAGTAATTTGAAGTGGATTTGCTTATTTGTTATTTTGGCTAATCACGTTTAACCACACAAAGAGTGTAACTTTACGTTTTTAAAATCAAACATGAGACAGATAAAATTAATTTGGGATTTTCGAGGACCAGCTTCAGCAAAAACAGCTGAACACCACGAAATTCATTTGAAAGAATACATCATTATTGAAAAATCACCCTTAAACATAACGGGATTTGAAGTTATAAATGAAATGCACGCCATTGCGTTTATGGTAGTAACAGATGATACGATGATTCAAGTGCGAGATGCTTTGAAACCGCACCGTGGAGAAATTTATTAATTTGACCAGCAATAATAACAAATAATTATTGAAATTATTACTGGTCAATTAGCAATTATTAATTAGCTACTTCGCTAATAAACTTAATACGCATTAATCGCAATTCATTGATATCATAATCGCCATCAAACTCCTTGAGCGCATTTTCAATATTATCCGAATCCGAATCCATAAAATAGTCATGAATTTCCTCTTGTTGATCATCATCAAGCATTTCGTCAATCCAATATTTAATATTCAGTTTAGTCCCGGAATACACAATTTGCTCCATCTCTTTAATCAAAGCATCCATTTTCAATCCTTTTCCCGAAGCAATATCATCAAGAGATAATTTGCGGTCAATGTTTTGAATAATGTATAATTTATTGGCCGAATTGGCTCCTGTTGATTTAACCACCAAGTCATCTGGACGAACAATATCATTCTCCTCAACATATTTATTAATTAAATCAATAAACTCCTTGCCATATTTTTTTGCCTTTCCTTCACCAACTCCATGAACATTGCCCATTTCATCCAATGAAATTGGATATTTCAAAGCCATGTCCTCCAAAGAAGGATCCTGAAAAACTACAAAAGGAGGAAGACTTAATTTTTTGGCAACCTTCTTTCTCAAATCGCGCAACATCGCCATCAATGTTTCGTCTGCTACCCCAGATGATTTTGCAGCAGTAACAATTGCCTCATCTTCACTTTCACTATATTCATGATCCTCTGACATCTTAAACGAAATTGGATTTTGTATAAAGTCCAATCCCTTATCAGAAACTTTAAGAATACCATAGGTTTCAATGTCTTTTGTCAACATACCATCCACCAAAACCTGACGGATTAGTGCCATCCAATAGCGTTCATCATAATCACTTCCTATTCCAAAAAACTTTTGAGTATCTGTTCTATATGCTTTTATGGTAGCGTTCACCCTGCCTATTAATGTAAAAACAACCTCTTTAGATTTGTACAAATACTTGGTGTCTCTAACAACTTCCAACAGCATTTTTACCTGTTCTTTTGCCTCAACTTTTACTTTTGGATTCCGAACATTATCATCCATATCTGCACCATCACCATTCTCGCCATCAAATTCTTCACCAAAATAATGGAGTAAAAATTTTCGTCTTGAAATCGAAGTTTCTGCATAAGCTACAACTTCCTGAAGCAAAGCATAGCCAATTTCTTGTTCAGCAACAGGCTTGCCAGACATAAACTTTTCTAGCTTTTCCACATCTTTATAGGAATAATAAGCCATGCAATGTCCTTCGCCACCGTCACGGCCAGCACGACCCGTTTCTTGATAATAACTTTCCAAAGATTTAGGAATATCGTGATGAATCACAAAACGGACATCAGGCTTGTCAATTCCCATACCAAAAGCAATAGTTGCCACCACTACTTCAACATCCTCCATCAAAAACATATCTTGGTGTCTGGCTCTTGTTTTGGCATCTAAACCTGCATGATAGGGAACTGCGGAAATTCCATTGACCTGTAAGATACCCGCAATTTCCTCTACTTTTTTTCTGCTCAGACAATAAATAATCCCCGACTTGCCTTTACTCTGTTTGATAAAACGAATAATGTCAGCTTCAATGTTTTTGGTTTTTGTTCTTACTTCATAGAATAAATTTGGTCTATTAAAGGACGCTTTAAATGTTTTGGCATCAGGCATATCCAAATTCTTCAGAATATCTTCCTGAACTTTAGGAGTTGCTGTTGCAGTTAAACCAATTATAGGAACGTCTCCCAATTGTTTAATAATATGTCTCAGATTTCTGTATTCTGGTCTAAAATCATGACCCCATTCAGAGATGCAATGTGCCTCATCAATAGCAACAAAGGATATAGGAACTTTTTGAAGAAATTCAACATATTCTTCTTTTGTAAGCGACTCTGGCGCCACATACAATAATTTTGTCACTCCAGATAAAATATCTTTTTTTACCTGATTAATTTCTGTTTTTGTTAAGGAAGAATTTAAAACATGGGCAACACCATATTCTGGAGACAAACTCCTAATGGCATCCACTTGGTTTTTCATTAATGCAATTAATGGAGAAACTACAATGGCCGTACCTCCTTGTATTAATGCAGGCAACTGATAACAAAGCGACTTGCCGCCACCAGTAGGCATTATTACAAATGTATTTGTCTTATTGAGTATACTTTTTATTACTTGTTCTTGTAAACCTTTAAATTGGCTAAAGCCAAAATATTTCTTTAGCTCTTTGTGAATATCAATTTCGTTTGGATTCATTCTTTGTTAATGGTATTTTGTATAAATTTGCACCACATAAAGATACTACTTTCTTTTATACACGCAAATTTTATACCATTTCAATTTTGATTACTAAAGAAAACATATTGGCTTCGGCAAAAAAAACCCTTTTATCCGAAAGCGAATCTATTGCAAAACTGATAGATTTTTTGGACGATAATTTTGTAAAATCAGTGGAACTAATCTATCACTCCAAAGGGCGTTTAGTGGTAACTGGCATCGGAAAAAGTGCCATTATTGCTCAAAAAATTGTAGCAACGCTGAATTCAACTGGCACTCCATCGCTATTTCTTCATGCGTCAGAAGCGATTCATGGCGATTTAGGAATGGTGCAAGCTGAGGATGCTATAATTTGTATTTCCAAAAGTGGGAATAGTCCTGAAATAAAAGTTTTGGTTCCCTTATTAAAACGATTTGGGAATAAATTAATCGCCATAACGGGCAATACAACTTCCTTTCTAGGTAAAGAAGCAGATTACACATTAAATACTTTTGTGGAGTTAGAATCTTGTCCGAATAACTTGGCACCTACAAACAGCACAACGGCACAATTGGTGATTGGAGATGCTATTGCGGTTTGTTTGATGGAAATGAGGAATTTTACCAATGAAGATTTTGCAAAATACCATCCAGGAGGTGCCTTGGGCAAAAAATTATTACTTCGCGTAAAAGATATGCTTGACACAACCCACAAACCTGTTGTTGCGCCAACTTCAAGCATCAAAACGGTAATAATGGAAATTTCAGAAAAACGATTGGGAGTAACAGCGGTAGTTGATAACAATAAAGTGATAGGAATTATTACTGATGGTGATATCCGCCGAATGTTGAATAAAACAGAAACAATTTCAGGATTGACAGCGCAAGATATCATGACAAAAAACCCAAAAATGATAAAGTCAACCGATATGGTTAGCGATGCCCTTAATATCTTAGAAGATTTCTCCATTACGCAATTAGTCGTTGTTGATGATTTCGAATACAAAGGAGTGTTACATTTACACGATATATTAAAAGAAGGTATTATATAATGTCTAAAAAAAATATAAATGAAATGTCATTTTTAGACCATCTTGAAGAACTAAGATGGCTATTGGTAAGAAGCTCCGCAGCTATATTAGTCATGGCTTGCGTTACTTATTTTTTTAGCGATTATATTTTTGACACTATAATTTTCGGACCAACTAACGTTGATTTTGTTACTTACCGCTTTTTTTGTGATGTGTCACAT
>JBILYQ010000127.1:0-6617 GCA_044377655.1 Flavobacterium sp. | reverse complement strand
AAACCTCTCCGGAATAAAGGCCCATACTATTAGAATTTGGGAAAAAAGATATAATGTCCTTGAGCCAATGAGAACAGACACCAATATCAGATTATACAATTTGGCAAATCTTCAAAAACTATTAAACATTGCTTTATTGCACAATCATGGATACAAAATATCAAAGATTTCAAAATTTCCTGAAGATAAAATTCCCAGTTTAGTAAGAGATATTGTATCTGACAAAAGCGTAAAACATCATGCCATTAGTGCCTTTAAAATGGCAATGATGAATTTTGACCAAACACTTTTTTTCAATACCTATAACAATCTACTTTCACATAAAACGTTTAGAGAAATATTCTACGAAGTCATTATTCCATTGATGAATGAAATTGGACTTTTATGGCAAACAGACACCATTTCTCCAGCTCATGAACATTTCCTTAGTTATTTAATCAAACAAAAACTGCTTATCAATACTGAAAAACTTCAACTTATTGAGCCAACAAATACAGATAGATTATTTATTCTTTATTTGCCAATGAATGAAATTCATGAACTTGGATTGATGTATTTGAATTATGAAATATTATTAAACGGTTACAAAACTATTTATCTAGGGGAAAGTGTCCCTACGGAAAGCTTGAAGGATATAAAAAAATATTTTGACAACATCACTTATGTATGTTATATGACTGTTGAACCAGATAAATCAGAAGTAAATAATTATATCAAACAAGTTAATAATGAAATACTTGACGAAAGTTCTAACCTTTGGATTATTGGCAGAATGGTTGATTTTATCGACACCGATACTTTGTCTGAAAAAATAAGCACCTTTAGTACAATTGATAAATTGGTAGAAAAGTTATAAAAAAACCTTAAGACACTTTTTTACTGTTTAACTTTTCATTACTTTTGTTAAACATTATGAAAAAAAATATAAAAATAATAGGTTCTGGATTTTCATCTTTAGCAGCTTCGTGTTATCTAGCAAAACAAGGTCACAATGTTACTGTATTTGAAAAAAATTCAACAATTGGAGGAAGAGCAAGACAGTTAAAAAAAGAAGGATTTACATTTGATATTGGTCCAACATGGTATTGGATGCCTGATGTCTTCGAAAGATTCTTTGCAGACTTTGATAAAAAACCATCAGATTATTATGAACTAATAAAATTAGCTCCTGCTTATCAAGTTTATTTTGGCGTGAAAGATTTCGTAACTATTGGAGATAATCTTGCTGAAATCATTACTACATTTGAAAGTATAGAAAAAGGAAGTGGTCAAAAACTTGCTGATTTTATGAAAGAAGCACAAGGTAATTACAACATCGCCATTAAAGATTTAGTATATCGACCTGGTGTTTCTCCGCTCGAATTAGTCACTGTTGAAACAGCGATGAAAGTGAATCAATTCTTTAGCAACATTTCACGGGATATTAGAAAACGTTTCAAGAACACCAAATTGGTGCAAATACTTGAATTTCCTGTATTGTTCCTTGGAGCAAAACCTTCTGATACTCCATCTTTCTACAGTTTCATGAATTTTGCTGATTTCGGTCTAGGCACTTGGCATCCTAAAAACGGAATGTATAGTGTAATTTTGGCAATGGAAAAATTAGCATTGGAACTTGGTGTTGTAATTCACACAAACTCAAATATTGAAAAAATTGAAGTTGAAAATGGAAAAGCAACTGCTATTGTGGTTGATGGAGAAAAAATTCTAGGTGACATTATTTTGAGTGGTGCCGATTACCATCACACTGAAACCTTGTTAGACAAAAAATACAGAGCTTATTCAGAGAAATATTGGAACAGCCGTGTTTTTGCACCTTCTTCGCTCCTATTCTACGTTGGTTTTGACACGAAAATAGAAAATGTGGAGCATCATTCTTTATTTTTTGATGTCGATTTTGATGTTCATGCAAGAGATATATACGACACTCCAAAATGGCCCGATGAACCATTATTTTACGCAAGTTTTCCATCAAAAACTGATGATAATGCGGCACCAGAAGGAAAAGAAGCAGGAATATTTTTAATTCCGCTTGCCCCAGGATTAGAAGACACACCTGAATTAAGAGAAAAATATTTTCAAAAAATAATGAGACGTTTTGAAAATTTAACGTTGCAGTCTGTACAAAATTCTATTATCTTTAAGGAATCTTTTTGTGTAAACGATTTTATATCAGAATATAATTCATATAAAGGAAATGCTTATGGAATGGCGAATACATTATTGCAAACCGCTTTCTTACGACCAAAATTAAAAAGTAAAAAAGTAGAAAATCTATATTTTACAGGACAATTAACCGTGCCAGGTCCAGGTGTCCCGCCAGCATTAATTTCAGGAAAATTAGTGGCCGAGTTAATTGAAAAACATTTATAATTAGAAACGATTTATATTATGAAATCTATTTTTGATACTGTTTCTTTTGAATGTAGCAAAAACGTAACGAAATCATACAGCACTTCATTTTCGTCGGCTGTAAAAATGTTAGCGGTTAGCATTCGACAAGATATTTACAACATCTACGGATTTGTTCGTTTTGCAGATGAAATTGTGGATACTTTTCATGATTATAATAAAGAAGAACTTTTTGAATTATTTGAAAAAGATTTAGAAAATGCCTTGACGCTTAAAATAAGTTTAAATCCTATTTTAAATTCATTCCAACATACTGTCAATAAATATGAAATTCCGAAAACAATGATTGCTGCTTTTATGAACAGTATGAAAATGGATTTACACAAAACAGAGTATAAAACTGTTGATGAGTACAACCAATACATCTATGGTTCGGCAGATGTAGTAGGTCTGATGTGTTTAAAAGTATTCGTTAAGGGTGATGAAAAAAAATTTAAAGAATTAGAACATTCAGCCATGCGATTGGGTTCTGCTTTTCAGAAAGTGAATTTCCTACGAGATTTAAAAGCTGATTATGAAGATTTAAATCGTACCTATTTTCCAAACACCGACTTGTCAAAATTGGACGAAGCTTCAAAAAATGAAATCATTAAAGAAATTGAAGCCGATTTTGAAGCCGGTTTTGAAGGTATTCTTAAATTGCCACTTGAAGCTAAATTTGGCGTTTATACGGCTTATGTTTATTATAAAAAACTGCTTTCTAAGTTAAAAAAAACGCCTTCGATAGAAATCAAAAACACAAGAATTCGTGTTCCTGATTATCAAAAAATAGGGCTATTAGCCAAATGTTATGTAAATTACAGATTAAATATTATCTAAAAAGAAACGTTATGTGGTTACAAATTTTAGTTTTTTTTATCACTTTTTCCATAATGGAATTTATGGCTTGGTTCAGTCACAAATACATCATGCACGGCTTTCTTTGGAACTTGCATGCCGATCATCATAAAAAAGACCATAATTCTTGGTTTGAGAGAAATGATGCTTTTTTTATTTTTTATGCTGTAGTAAGTATCGCTTGTTTTATTCTTTGGCAAAAAGGAATATTTGATTTAGGAATTGCCGTTGGACTTGGAATATTTGCCTACGGAGTATCTTATTTCATGGTACATGATATTTTTATTCACCAGCGGTTTAAATTATTTAGAAATGCAGATAACCGTTATGCAAGAGCAGTTCGAAGAGCGCACAAAATGCATCACAAACACATTGGCAAAGAACACGGCGAATGTTTTGGTATGTTAGTCGTTCCTTTTAAATACTTCAAAAAATAAAAAAAGTCCCGAAAAATTTTCGGGACTTTTTTTATAACTAACCTAACCTTTTTTTATTTTATCAAATCTTGCAATGGTTTCAATTGTTCCATGTCGATATTAGTTTCTTTCAAAACAGAAATAATGGTCATTATATTATTGGGATTCATGTCTTCTCCAAGAATGCGGACAACAGCAAATCCATTTTCTTTCTTTTTAGCAAATAATATAAACTCATTGATATTATTTTCATCGCCTACAAAACTTAAAGAAGCAGCATCTTTGCCAGACCCAATTTTCATCAACTCTTGGTACTTTTCTGTTGTCAATATCGTTGCAAGCTTCTCGCTTTCCAAATCATATTCAGCCTGATTAGTTTTGTCAGATTTGAAAGCAATGATATTCATTTTGTCAAAAGACTGTAAGGCTGTTTTTTGTTCTGCCGACAATTTTGTTTTGTCGACATTCAAAATAGTGGAAGATACATCCAAGGAAATAAAACCTTTTTTCTCTGAATTTTCTACAAAATATTTTTGCAAACTTGGCTCGTTACTGCAACCTGCCAAAAGCATGGCTACAAAAAATGCGGTGATTAATGCTAACTTCATGGCAGTTTTGATTATGTTTATCGAAAAAAGACACTCTCAAAATGGATTGTCAAGAGAGTGTTTCAGTATCTTATTTTTTACCTTTTGAGGCTTTTTTCAAATCATCGCCACCAGGCAACTTCATCTTGTCTGTCAAAACCGAAAGCTCGTTCAAATCAAAATCTCCTGTCAATGACATCAATACCGTTTCTTCTTTGCCGCTTCCTTCAATAAACATTAATAGTTCTTTGATTTGCGATTCGGAAGCACCTGATTTTACATAAATTTTTACGCTTTTTCCTTTTTCATTAATGCGCATCAACTCTTCCAAAGCAGCCGATTTTAAATATTTATCCGCAACGGCTTTCATCTCGTCCGATTTTTTATCGCTCGCTGTAACAAATACTTTCAAGTTGTTCAACTTTTTAATCAAGTTGACATATTGCTGGGTTTCTTTGTCTTTTACATCCATTTTGCTCAATAAAGAGAACATTTTCTGATTGACAACCACCGAAGTGATTTCGTCCTGACCATCAAATTTGTCAAAAACGGACTGCCCAAAAAAGGTGTTTGTTGTTAAAATTACAACTAAAGTTAAAATTACTTTTCTCATGATTTCTGATTGTTTTATTTTTTAAAAATTTTATTTTTTGATTGTTCGTATTCATTAATGTATTCTACACTTTCTATGCCCGTATTTACATGCTCCGAAATCAACGCCAAGGCTTTTTGAGTTTCTCTGAAAGCTACTTCAGGATCATCATACGTTCCTAAATCTTGCGATTGTTGGTCATTGTAATTCAGATAGGCAAACGTTCCAACACCTAGCAAAACAACTACTGATGCTGCAATTGACAACCACGCTACGAGAGTTCGTTTTTTAGCTTTTAATGGTACAATAGCTTTATAATGTTGCTCTTTTACTTGAGCGAAAAAACCAAACATTGGTTTGTATTGTACCAAATGCTGCGCAACATCGGGTGAGGAAAAGTAGTTTTTCAACTCGTTTTCTTCGGTAATACTGGTTTCTCCTTGAAAGTATTTTTCGATTAGTAGTTCTGTTCTATCCAATTCCATAATTATGTGTTTTGGTCATGTTTTCTCTAATTGTTTTTCGGGCTCTTGAAAGTGCTACGCGAATAGCCGTTTCGTTCATCTCCAATATTTTGGCAATTTCTTCAAACTCATATTGCTCAATATCTCTCATTTGGATAATCAATTTTTGCTGTTCGGGCAAGTCGTTGATTATTTTTTCTACCCAATTCCAAGTGTCGCGGTCTTCCACTTTTTGTTGTAAACTCGCTTCCCTGTCGGTGAAATTATTATGGACAATTTTCAAATTACTCGCTCGTTTTGATTTCAATTGGTCAAAACAATAATTCTTTGTCATGGTCATCGCCAACGCTTCCACACTTTTATATTCAGCCAAACCGTCATTCTTATTCTTATTCTTATTCTTATTCTTATTCTTATTCCACAATTTTACCAAAATTTCTTGAGTGGCATCTTCAGCTTCTTCGGTGCTCACGAGTAATCGCTTCGCCAGTCGGAAAACTTTATCCTTAAAAGGAGTGACCAGATGTATAAACTCCGTTTGGTTCATTGAAGTTGGTTTGGTTATCGGTTATATAGTCAAGACGAGTGACTATTTTTTTTGTTACAAGAAAAACTGAAATTAAATCTAAACGGAGTAAATTTACGTTTATTTAATTAAAACAATGCCATGAAAAACATTCTCAAATCCCTCTTGCTGCTATTGCTTTTGGCTATTCCTTTTGCTTGCGATGATATTGATGACAATGCCGTGCCGAGTAACTTGAGCGTCAACGATTTTGTGTGGAAAGGCATGAATTTATATTATTTATGGCAAGCCGATGAACCCAATTTGGCTGACAATCGCTTTGCTAATCAAGACCAATTGAACACTTTTTTAACCGATTATTCCAGCCCGATCGATTTATTCAACAGCCTTCGTGTGGACAACACCTTAGACCGTTTCAGTGTTATTTATAGCGATTACCGCGTTTTGGAAGGCATCCTTTCGGGAAATACCAAAAACAACGGAATGGATTTTGGCTTGCGATACAAAACAGGAAGCACCACCGATATTTTTGGTTGGGTGCGATATATTATCCCAAATTCCGATGCTGCAACAAAAAACATTCAGCGTGGTGCCATTTTTTATGCTATCAACGGAACGCCTTTAACGATTGATAATTACCAATCATTGTTGAATTCAGATACTTATTCTGTAGATTTGGCGGAGTATGATAACGGCAACATTACGCCCAACGGAGAGTCCATTTCATTGACCAAAACCGCTTTGTCAGAAAACCCAATACTGCTCAACACGGTCATCAACCAA
>JBILYQ010000126.1:0-6623 GCA_044377655.1 Flavobacterium sp. | reverse complement strand
AGAGATTGCAACAATCAACAACAAGATCAATTTATCATCGGAACAATCTTCAATAATGTCTGATAAATACAAGGTAGATTCCTTATTATATGCAAAAGGTGCTATTTCTAGATATGAGCTTTCAGAGACCAAAAATAGAAATATAGATGATAAAAAAGGGCAAGTAGATAATAAATTCATTCATACCTCAAAAAATTATGATTTTGAAAACCTTTCAAACAATTATCAAAAAACAAATAATGATTTGAGGAGAAGTATCATTGAAATTAATAGCCAAATAAAAAGTTTTGAAAGGGAAATTCTAGAACTTAAAACATTGATTAAAGATAAAAAATACAACCTAACTTACATTATAGATGAACTTGGAAAATTGATAGTGTCTTCGCCAATGGATGGAACCGTTTCTAATGTTTTTAATGCAAAACAAAATCTTGAAATTATTGGCAAAGGAGAATTGCTAGTAATTATTGCTCCAAAAAAGGAAACTTTTTATTCAAAAATTCTGCTGAAAGATACTGATTTGACTTATATAGAAAAAGGTCAAACCATCAACTTAAAATTAGATGCTTACAACTACTATAAATTTGGAGCTATTAAAGGAAAAATAAACTATATTTCTCCTTCCGATGTTGATTCTACCTTTTATTGTTTAGCTTCTATAGAAAAATACAATCACAATATTTTATTGAAAGCTGGTTACAAACTAAAAGGTGAGGTAATCATAGAGAAGATGAAACTTTATGAATATATCTTAAAAAAACTTTTCAATAAAATTGATAATTGCGTAAATTAATTATGAAAATTCAACTCAAAATAGCCCTTGTTTTGTGTCTAATTTCAAATACTTTTTTTGGACAGCAGAAATTGACATTTGACCAATGCATTGAATTGGCGTATGCCAATAACCTAACTTTAAAGAAAGCCGAACTTTCTGTAACTATTTCAAGAGCAGAATTGTTGTTCAACAAAGGTAGATTAATGCCCGCCGTTTATGGAGTTATTGATAATAAAAATTCTTGGGGAAGAGAAATTGATCCCGTTTCTAATGATTATGTTGACACAGATTTTAAATATTATTCTGGAATAATAGAATCAACCTTCAATTTGTTTTCTGGATTTTCAGTGTGGAATTCTATAAAATCATCACGTCAAGAAGTTGCAATTACAAAAATGAATATTGAGAAATCCAAAAATGCATTGACTATAGATTTAGCCCAAAAATATATTACAATTTTATATCTAAAAGAAACGATATTGGCCAATAAAGAGCAAATAAAAGAGAGTGAAAAGCTAATGGAATTGGCACAACTAAAATTTAATTCTGGAGCAATTGCCGAGAATGAATTATTCAAAATAAAATCACAGAAAGCTACAGAAGAATTAGCATTTACTACAAATTCAAATCAACTCGAGATGAATCTAATTGATATAAAACTATTGATGAATATGGATTTGAAAACCGAAATTGATATAGAAAAACCAAGTTTCCTCATCCCAAGAAATGAAGCTTTAGAAGAAAATCAATATGAGGTGACTAATAATGCCGTTCAAATAAACCCAACCTTTTTAATAAGTCAGTACCAAGTAAAAAAAGCAAAATCAGAACTAGCCATTGCAAGAAGTTTCCGTTTGCCAACATTAAATTTACGGTTTCGATATGGTTCAAATTACAGTGATATTGAGGAAATAATAGATTTTAGAGACCAAGTGAGTGCTAATTTAGCCTATAATTTAAGAGTGATAATGACAATACCTCTTTTTAGTCAGTTTAGCACTTTGTCCAAAGTACGCCAAAGCAAATCTTTATTTAAACAAGCGAAATTAGAAACAAAAGTTAAAGAAAATGAAGTTTCCAAAGAAGTTTTGCTTGCGATAAATAATACCAAAACAGCCAAGAAAAGAGTAGAAACCCTTGATATAGCTAGAGATTTTAATTCAAAAAGCTATGATGGCGATTTACTAAAATATGAATTAGGAAAAATCAACATCAATGAATTGAACATTACAAAATCAAATTTCATCACCACACAAATTCAATACATCAAGGCAAAACATGAATTGTTGTTTTTCAATGCCTTGATAAAATTTTACTTAGGAGAAAAATTTGTATTGCAATAATTAAAAAAAAGAATCTTCAAATTCCCAAGTTTAGAAATAAACTAACAAACAAAAATTCTATATTTGTATTCCAATAAAATTCTATGGAACAATTTGTAGTATCGGCAAGAAAGTATCGTCCACAAACATTTAAAGATGTTGTGGGACAACAAGCCATTACCAATACATTATTGCATGCTATAGAAACCAATCACTTGGCTTCTGCCCTATTGTTTACTGGACCAAGAGGTGTTGGAAAAACAACTTGCGCTCGAATTTTGGCTCGAAAAATTAATCAGCCAGGTTATGATGATCCACTTGAGGATTTTGCTTTCAATGTTTTTGAATTGGATGCTGCTTCTAATAATTCTGTTGATGATATTCGAAGTTTGATTGACCAAGTTAGAATTCCGCCACAAACTGGACAATACAAGGTTTATATTATTGATGAGGTTCATATGTTATCATCTGCGGCTTTCAATGCTTTTCTGAAAACCTTGGAAGAACCGCCAAAACATGCTATTTTTATTTTGGCCACGACCGAAAAACACAAAATAATCCCAACTATATTATCGCGTTGTCAAATTTTTGATTTCAAACGCATTACGGTAAAAGATGCTAAAGAACATTTGGCAGAAGTTGCCAACAGTCAAGGTGTTGTTTTTGAAGATGATGCTTTGCATATTATTGCTCAAAAAGCGGATGGTGCCATGCGAGATGCATTATCAATATTTGACCGAGTGGTTTCCTACTGTGGTAATAATTTAACGAGACAAGCTGTTACAGAAAATTTAAATGTACTAGACTACGAAACCTATGTAACTGTAACAGATTTAATTTTAGAAAGCAAAATACCAGAATTACTATTGGCTTACAATGATATCTTGTCAAAAGGATTTGACGGTCATCATTTTATTGCTGGTTTAGCATCGCATTTTAGAGATTTGATGGTTACCAAAACTCCTGCAACGTTAGCTCTCTTGGAAGTTGGCGAACAAGCACAAGAATTGTACAAAGTGCAATCCCAAAAAGCATCTCATGATTTTTTACTTAGAGGAATTGAATTGGCCAACGATTGTGATTTAAAATATAAAGTTAGTCAAAACCAGCGTCTGCTTGTAGAACTTTGCTTGATGCAATTGGCCTCCATCACTTTTGATGGAGAAAAAAAAAAGCTGACGAATTTATAATTCCCCCAACTCATTTTCGTAATAACAGTTATTCTATCAGTGAAGTAAAAATCAATGATAGTGTTTCAACTTCAAATAATGAGCAAGAGAACACTTTAACTTCAAAACCTTTAGATGTAGTTCATGAAACGTTATTGGAAGTTATAACTGAGCCAATAAAATCTATTATAGAAAATCCACCTCTTCCATCTGTTAAAATTGCTGTTTTAAATCCAAATCTGGCTGTTGCCAAAGTTTCGGCAATGTCGTTATCGAGTATTCGTGCTAAAAAGGAATTGGCTGATTCCCAAAAATCAATTGTAAAAACGGAGATTCATTTACCCAGTGAAGCATTTACCGAGACTGAAATGCTAGAACAATGGTTCAAATATGCACAACGATTGAGCGACAAAGGGCATTTGATTATGGAGTCTTTATTGAATATCAATGACCCAAAATTAGATGGATTTACAATCTTCCATGAATTGCCCAATGAGGGTTCCAAAATTGATTTTGAAAAAGAAAAAACGGAACTATTGGGCTACCTACGCGGAAAATTGCACAATCATGACATCACGATAGAAGTAGTTGTCAACGAAAAAATGGAAAATAAAAAAGCGTTCACAGCACAAGATAAATTTAACCGACTGAATGAAATTAATCCAAATCTGGAAGTATTGAAAAAGATGTTCGATTTGGATATTTAAAATTATATGTCCTCATTTTTTTCTAAAAATCCAAAAATAAAACTGGTTGCTAACAGTAGCATCCCAAGAATTCCTAAATAATGATTTGTATTTTTATCGGAAGTCAACTCATTATAATCCAAACTATAGAAATGAAATACAATAATTAAAATTGTAGCTACCAAACAAATTTTCCGAACAGTATTCATTTTATCATTTATATTTTATCGTAATACATTGCTTTTACAATTCCGTCAGACAAACCAATTTTTGGTACATAAATCTGTCGTGCGCCACTCCACTTCATGGCGTTTAAATAAATTTTTGTTGCCGGAATAATTACGTCGGCTCTATCGGTGTTCATCGCTAATTCAGCTACGCGTTGTTCATAGGAAAGCGAATTCAAATAGTGGTATTGCGAATTCAAATACAAGTAGGACAAGGGTTTATCCTGCATTTTTCCTGACAACTTAAATAATTTATTGATGTTTCCTCCTGAACCAATGAGCGTTATATTTTCATAGGGTGCCGTATTGGTTTTAATCCATTTTTCCATTTCATGCCAAACGATGTCATTGACCATATTGTTTAACATTCTAACAGTTCCATTTTTGAAAGATTTGGAAGCCACCATTTTATTTTGAGAAAATAATGAAAACTCTGTACTTCCGCCGCCAACATCAACATATAAATAGTTTTGATCCGTTTTTAGAAAGCTGTGCAAATCGGAAGAAGCAATAATAGCGGCTTCTTTTTTTCCATCAATGATATCAATGTCAATGTTTGATTTTTCTCGAATAATATCAGCTACTTCTAAACCATTGTATGCCTCGCGCATGGCAGAAGTTGCACAAGCTTTGTATTTTTCAACTTTATAAACTTTCATTAACAACTTAAAAGCTTTCATGGCATCGACCATTCTGTCTATATTTTCTTCTGAAATTTCGCCAACAGTAAAAGCATCTTGACCTAAACGAATTGGGACACGAATAAGCGCACTTTTGTTGAATTGCGTTTTTGTATCTGGTTGTTCAACAATATTGGTAATAAGCAATCTCATGGCATTGGAACCAATATCAATTGCGGCGTATTTTTTTATTGTAATCATTAAATATGTACTACTATTTATTTTTTATAGGAACATCATACACTGATAAATAGTCAGTTTGTCCTTAACTATTTTCTTCAACTACACTATTGGGATTGCAGTAGTAATTATAAGTTTCATTTTGTGCTCTGAAAACAATTTCGTTTTCTTTTCTAACTCTATATTTGTTATCCAATTTTTCTGAATGTAACCTTGCTTTTACATTTCCTTTCCAACCTACATTAAATGTATCAATAATCTGTTTTTTAATATCCTCGTCATAAATTGGACTGGTTACTTCTACTCTACCGTCGAGGTTTCTTGTCATAAAATCTGCCGAAGAAATATACACATCAAATTGATTGTCATTACAAAAGATAAAAACACGTGAATGTTCAAGAAAATTATCAACAATACTAATAGCTTCAATATTTTCGCTCATTCCTTTTACACCAGGAATTAAGGAGCAAATTCCCCTTATTTGTAATTTGATTTTAACACCGGCATTACTTGCGTCGTATAATTTATCAATCATTGGAAAATCGGATAAACTATTCATTTTTAATTTTATGAATGCGGGTTTTCCTAAGTTTGCATGTAAAATTTCTCTATCAATTAGTTTGTAAAATTTGGAACGGGTATAATGTGGCGAAACAATCAAGTGTTTGTAACGATGTATACGATAATTGACATCAAAAAAATCAAAAACTTTGGCTACGTCTTTTAATATCTGCTGATGACTGGTCAATAGTGTAACATCTGTATAAATTTTAGCGGTAGATTCATTAAAATTTCCTGTTGAAATAATTCCATATCGTTTCAATTTTCCTTCTTCAATTCTGTCGATGACACATATTTTACTATGCACTTTCAAGCCTTTTATGCCAAAAATCAATTCAATTCCTTCTTGTTGCATTTGTTCTGCATAGGAAATGTTGCTTGCTTCATCAAATCGGGCTTGCAATTCAATTTGGACAGTTACTTTCTTTCCGTTTTTAGCAGCATTTATTAATGAGCTAATTATCTGTGAATTTTTGGCTAATCTATAAAGTGTTATTTTTATAGAAGTCACTTTTGGGTCGAGAGCCGCTTCTCGCAAAAATTTAATTACATACGAAAAAGATTGATAAGGCGCATAGACCAAATAATCTTTGAGTGCAATTTTATTCAAAATACTCCCATCAAACGATAGGCCTTCTATCGGCAAAGGTAATTTGGGTTGGTATAATAAATCCGTTCTTCCAAGATTTGGAAAATTCATATAATCGCGACGGTTATGATATCTTCCACCTGGAATAATACTATCCGAGGCATCGATTCCCATTTTTGAAAGAAAGAATTTGAGTGTGTCTTTATCAATAGAGCTGTCATAAACAAAACGAACGGGTTCTCCAATTCGTCTGTCTTTTACAGAGGTCGCAATTTTTTCTAACATGCTTTTGCTCAAATCACTATCGATATCTAACTGCGCATCTCTAGTTATTTTTATCATGTGTGCGGAGATGCTTTCGTAATCAAAAATATTGAAAATACTGTTTAGGTTGTATCGAATCACATCGTCTAAAAGTATTAGGTATTGTTTTC
>JBILYQ010000125.1:0-6627 GCA_044377655.1 Flavobacterium sp. | reverse complement strand
AGTGATAACAGGATCGGCCGTGGCACGATGTTTTCCTTGCGTTACAAAATCGGGAATTGGGCAATACCAATGGTCTAGATTTATCGGATTGCAATATGTTTTTTGTTGTGCAACTCCATAATTGAAAACGAGTGACAGTAATAATAATGCAATCCTAAATTCAAGAATAAGTGGCTTTAATTAATTGGAACAAAACTGATGGCTGTTCCACCTCCGGGGGCCAAAATTAATTTGAGTTTGGTTTTTGAAGTTACGGTCATTGTTTTTATTTCGTAATTGATTGGATTATTTTCCCAATGTGCCGTTTTTCCATCTTGATAAATCACCGCTTTGTATTTTTTATTTGGCGATAGAAAATCTAATTTAATTTCTGTTTTACGCGCATTTTCATCTGTAATTGCACCCAGAAACCAATTTTCGGTTCCTTTTGCTTTTCTAGCAACAGTTAAATAATCACCTGGTTCTGCTTCCAAATAATTACTTTCATCCCAATCTGCGGCAACATCTTTGATAAACTGAAAAGCATCTGGATATTTCTCATAGTTTTCGGGTAAATCGGCCGCCATTTGCAATGGAGAATACATTGTTAAATACAAGGCTAATTGTTTGGTTAGAGTGGTGTGAACTTGTTCTTTTTTGGTTTTGTCGTAAATGTTCATTTTCACTTCAAAAATCCCCGGTGTGTAATCCATTGGTCCGCCAAGCAATCTCGTGAAAGGCAAAATCGTTTCGTGCATTGGCGGATTTCCGTTGCTCCAAGCGTTGAATTCATTTCCTCTTGCGGCTTCGGCAGCGATATAATTCGGATACGTTCGGCTGTAACCTGTTGGTCGGGAACTTTCGTGCGAATTAACCATCATTTTATAATCAGCAAATCGTCTGGCTACAAAATTATAATGATTAACCATCGTTTGTCCATCATGAAATTCGCCACGTGGAATTATTCTTCCAACATAACCTGATTTAGCAGCAGGATAATCATATTTTTTCATCAAATTTAAGGCGCGGTCCAAATGTCTTTCATAATTAGCAACAGAACCCGAAGTTTCATGATGCATAATCATTTTCACGCCTTTGGATTTTGCGTAAGCGTTTATTTCATCCAAATTATAATCTGGATATGGCGTAGTGAAATCGAAAACTTCTTCCTTCCAATTGCCAAACCAATCTTCCCAACCCACATTCCAGCCTTCAACCAGGACACCGTCAAAACCATTTTTGGCAGCAAAATCAATGTAGCGCTTCGTGTTGGCTGTTGTGGCACCGTGTTTTCCTGAAGGAATTACATCTTGTGTCAAAGTATTTTGAGCATTTTGGCTTGCTGCATAATCCCAAGTGGCTTTCCCGATGTGCATTTCCCACCAAATCCCAACATACTTCATAGGTTTAATCCAAGAAGTATCGTCAATTTTTGAAGGTTCGTTCAGGTTCAAAATCATTTTGGAACTAACAATATCGCGCGCATCGTCACTTACCATAATGGTTCTCCACGGCGAAACGCAAGGTGTTTGCAAAATGGCTTTGTCTCCAATGGCATTTGGCACTAAACGAGATGTTAATTTATATTCCGTTGGATTTACATCCAAATGCATTATTGGGTAATTCACCACCGCAGCTTCAAAAACATTGATGTATATGTTGTCCGGGCTTTTCATCATCAAAGGCGATTGCACTACATATTTTCCAGGGATGGATTTCAATCCAATACCATTGTTCATATCCACTTTTTCGGTATTGATATCTGATAATGTCGTTTCATTATATGCATATTCTTGACTGTCAAAATCTCCCGGAATCCAGAAAGTTTTGTGATTTCCAGTCAAATTAAATTCTGATTTTTCATCAGAAATAATAAAGTAATTTAAGTTAGATTGTTTTGGAAATTCATATCGGAAAGCCATTCCTTCGTCATAGATTTTGAAAATAATATTCATTTTTCGTCCTGTTCCCATTTGTGTCAAGAAAATAGTCAACTCATTATAATGATTGTCAATAGTGGATTGTTCTCCTAAAACAGGTTTCCATGATTGATTGAAAGAATTGATTTTAGTATCTTCAATAGTAAAATGAGACGCTAAATCCGCACCGTCTTTTAGATAAATTCCTAAATAGCTTTGAAGAACAACTGGCTTATTTTTATAGGTCAACGAATAGGTTGGCCTTCCTTTTTCGGCAAATTTAAAATCTAGTGTAAGTGCTTTTGATGGAGATTGAATAGTTTGTGCATTAAAACAAAATGCAATCAATAAAAAAGAGATGGTTATGGCATTTTTCATAATATATATTTTTTTTGCGAAGATAGAAATAACTCTTAAGTTAAAAAAAACCTCTAGAAATCACTAAAGGGTTTCACTTGAAATAACCCAAAAATCTAGTTAACTAACTCAATTCTTGTTTTTATATCTGTATTGGAATCCTTTCCAATAAAAATTTCAAATTCTCCTGGCTCAGCCACAAACTCTAAATTAGCATTGTAAAACTTTAAATCTTCCGAAGTGATTTTGAAAGATACGGTTTGTTTTTCCCCTTTTTTAAGATTGATTTTTTTAAATCCTTTCAGTTCTTTTATTGGTCTTGTAACCGACCCAACTAAATCTCTTGTTTACAATTGTATCACTTCTTTCCCATCAAAATTTCCTGTATTTGCAATATCAATTGAAAATTTTAAGTTTTCTGTAAAATTGATTTTTAGGAAAACAAAAAAGTCCCTTTCGGTACTTTCATTTTATTTTCCATCTACATAGTCTTGCAAATAGTGAAATCTATCGGTTAACTTGCCGTTTTCAGTCATCTTGGCGCGTTGCAAAATACCGTCTTTGTCTCCGTTGAAAAAAGCAGGAATTACATGCTCCATAAACATTTCTCCAAAACCTTCACTGGCGTCTTTTGGCAATTCGCAAGGTAAATTATCTACCGACATTACCACAATTGCTCCGGGATGCGAATAAGGAACTTCTTTATTTTCGCTAGGCAAATAACCAAAAATGGGATCAGCGATAGTCGATGCTTTTATGGTACAAGCAATAGGACCATCAACATCACAAGAGATGTCGGCCACCACTTTTATTTTGCAATCAGGTGCATTAAGCATTTCTCTGGATAGAATAACTGGCGCATCATTGCCATAAAAATGTCCCGCAATGAATAGGTCTGACACTTTGGTAAAGCGTTCAAAATCTGAAACGTAGTCATTAGGATTTTTATAAAAATCTGTGTTAGTCAATACCAGTCCGTCTTTGCGTTTGTTGTAATCTAAAACGTCTAATTGGGTATAAACGGGTTGCGCGTAAATTTTGTTCAAGAAATCGGAAGGGGAAACTTCTTTGATTTTCATACCGTCTAAAATCTCTTTGGCACCCATACCTACTTTACCGTGACCAGTTAAAACAATCTTTATTGGCGGCAAGGTTTGTCTTTTTAATCGGGCAATTAATTCCTCTTTTCCCTTTAATGTTTCTGCTTTGGGCAAGTTGAATAATTCAAACTTAATCCCAAAAGCCCTGAAACCATTGTAAGCGCCAACAATACCAGCATAGCGACCAAAACCAATCAATCGGCGGTTTTTAGAATCTACAATAGTTTCATGGTCATACAATTCTATGTTCTTGGCAAGGACAGCTTGCAACAATTTTCTATTGTGTGGTTGTTTTTTTATGGTATGCGAAAAGAAAAAATACTTCTTGTTGGGTAGCAAAGAATCTATGGGCACTTCTTTTACGCCAAACAAAACATCGCAATCGCTCATGTCTTCCGAAACTTCAATGCCCAAATCGCTGTATTGGGAATCGCTAAAAATCCTGATATCTGAACTTTCAACTTTGATAATTGCCTCTGGATGTTCTGATTTCAAACGAACCAACTCTTCTGGGGTAAAAACAACTCTTCTATCGGGTGGATTTTTTCTCTCTTTTATTATGCCAAACGTCATTATACTATTTTTTATGGCACCAAAAGTAACTTTAACGAAAACGTTTTCAAAACTTTTTTGGTTAAATAAATATTTCCTTTAAATCACACTAATTATTGAATTACAAAGACTTAAATTTACACTAGTACCAAATTGTGTAAAACCTGTTGATACCTTTCTTAAAAAGACGTTTTATCGCATTATTGAATGTTTATATTTGCTCTCCTATTTTTAAGCCAATGACACTCAAAACATCCAAATATATCCTTCAATCGTTACTTTTCTGTTGTTTTATTTTGGCCTGTTCCAAAAAAGAAAAGACAGAGAAAGGCATCGTTAAAGTTAATGATAACGGTATTCCGGTGATGCAACCGTTGCAAGAAGAAATGCCAAAACTGTCCACTTTCTACATTCATACTAAGAAAAATGCTGTGGATCGTTTTTTCTATAAAACATGGTCAAAAACAAATGATAACGTTAGTTTCTTAGTAGCCAAAAACGGCCAGATTATCTATGAAAATTATTTGGGCTATGCCAATAAAAACAAAAAGGAGAACATTACAAAAGACACTCCTTTGCACATTGCTTCTGTTAGCAAAGTTTTGACGGCCACCGCCATTTTGCTATTGGTAGACACTAAGAAACTTGAGTTGGACCAAAAAGTCAACACCATCTTGGAAACGTTTCCGTATCCCGATGTGACTGTCCAAACCCTACTCAACCACAGAAGCGGCATGAAAAACTACTCTTATTTTACGTATGATAAAAAGGTTTGGGACACCAAAAAGACGCTGACCAATCAGGATATTTTGGATTTAATGGTCGAAAAGGAAATACCATTGGAGTCAAAATCGGATACACGTTTTAGTTATTGCAATACCAATTATGCCATCTTGGCGCTTATCATCGAAAAAATAACTGAACTTAAATATCCTGAAGCGATGCGCCAAATGCTATTTAAACCGCTCAACATGACACATACTTTTGTATATGATATTGAGAAAGATAAAGGCACTGTGGCTCCGTCTTACAAGGGCAACAATGTGGAGATTGGTTCTGATTATCTGGATGGAATTTATGGTGACAAGAATATTTATTCTACACCAAGGGATTTATTAAAATTTGACAAGGCACGGTATGCTCCGTTTTTCCTCAATCCCGATTTATTGAAAAAAGTATATTCTGGGTATAGTTATGAAAGCAAAGGCACTCGCAACTATGGCCTTGGAATCCGGATGATAGAATGGGAAAAAGGCGAGCCGTTTTATTTCCACAACGGTTGGTGGCACGGCAATACGTCATCGTTTATTAACCTTAGAAAAGAAAAAGTGACCATCATTACACTGTCAAACAAGTACACAAAAAAAACGTATCTAAGTAAAAAACTGGCTACTCTTTTTGGTGATTATCCTTTTAAACTGGACGACAGCGACGAATAGGTCTGGTTTGTAGGCTTTGAGTTGCCAACTAAATGACCTACCTTTGTGGTATGGTTTTTGAAATGGGAACATTATTAATTACTGAATAAAAAAAGGGGTCGACTGGTTTTGACAGCAAGTCGAATTGAATAGTAAGCACGTCGAGCATTGGATTTTGGCTCGTAAATATCAATTTTCAAAACACACAAACGGCGAAGGAAACTACGCTCTTGCTGCATAATCTGAATTATAGTAAGATTAGCCTCGTCCCTATCAGATAGGGAAGCGAGATTTACCTCGAAAGCTTTGGTTTATAGCGGTCGATAAAGGTGAATCGTAAATGTAAACCTAGATTAGGCAAAGCTTCGGTGCCTTTTCGAAATAAAGAAGCTAAGTGTTGTGCGACTGTTTCTGGTCAATCACAATGTCGAAAACCTAATCAGAAAATAAACGCGTAGAAAGCTTTTTAGTTGCTTGTTTGGACCCGGGTTCGATTCCCGGCGACTCCACTTTAAAAAAGGATACCTCTTCATTGAGTTATCCTTTTTTTTTAGGCATGGTTTAAGTGTGGCGTTTGTCACTTTACTCGACTACTCTTTTGACAATATGGTAATTATGTAAGTTTTTAATAAAATTATGTAATGGTTGAGCGATTGATTTTATAGAATTTTACAATAATAAAATCACTGTGGTATGTGATTAGATTGATATCATAAAACAATTACTTTCCTAGTGCTGCTTGGTCAAGAGAAGAATTACATCACCAAAGCATTAAGTTTTGGTACTAACGGGTTAGCATTTTGTTTTGGTTTATGATGCGGGAAGGAAGCCTCTTTGGACTTGCGTACAAATGATGCAACCGGTTTATAAAAGGATAACTCTTTGATGGGTTGTCCTTTTTTTTTATTTTAGATAATTTGGATTTTGTTTTTGCGAGTTTGTACCCGTTGTAGGATTTATAGAAGTACGGCGCATAGTTTTCTTTTAAACAGATTAAAATAGATAACCGTTAGACATTATTATTGTTGAAAAGTATATACTATCCCCGAAATTCAATACTCTATAATTGCTTTTTTTACATAAACGAAGAATTTATATGCAAGCAAAACCATTTCTAAAATATGGCTGGCAGAAACTCAGGGCCAATTACCAATGGTGTGTCAACCTCAATTATAGGCTATACAACAAGTCCTTTTTGGTGTTTTTTTATAATGTGGTCTCGCCTTCCCAGTTCATGAAACCTCCCAACAAATTGTAGGTGTGCTCAAAACCGAGCTCGTTCATGATGCTGCACGCCTGCCC
>JBILYQ010000124.1:0-6631 GCA_044377655.1 Flavobacterium sp. | reverse complement strand
AGTTAAAAATTAATCAAAAATTCAAACCCGAATATTTGCGTAAATGATTGGAAGTTTTTCGTGAACTAAATTCGTTGAATGAAGAAAAAAATTATTTAAGCTATTTTTTATATTAAAAATAGAAGCCTTCAAATTCAAGAATATATTGCTATTTTCTTGATTATAAATAGTGTAAAAAATATGATTAAACTTTTTTCTCATTAAGGCAAATGTAAAAAATAATATTTTCCAAATACAATTATTTACATGAAAATAATATTAACTTTTATAATCTTCAAATGCCTTATCAATCATATCATTTTCAGCAATTTGATTGACAATGACATTTCCAATAGAATTTATTAGTGCAAACTGAATGGTTCCATATTCATTTTTCTTATCATGTATCAATAAATCAAGTATTGGTTGTCTATCATTAGGTTCAAAAACTATGGTGTCAAATATAGAAATTATGGTTTGTTTTATCTCCTTGTATTCTTCTTCGGTAATCAAGTTTTTTTGTAATGATAAGTGACTTTCTAGTATCATTCCGATGGCAATTGCTTCTCCGTGGAGCATGTTTTTTTTTGTTTCATTTTCTAGAAAATAACTTTCTATAGCATGCCCTAATGTGTGTCCAAAGTTGAGTGCTTTTCTAATGCCGTCTTCGGTTGGATCTCTCATAACAATTTCATTTTTAATTACAACAGAACGATGAATTAATTCATCAAAATCGGCAAAATCAATGGCTGTTAAGTCTAAAAATTGTTTCCAATAGGATTTGTCAAAAATCAATCCATGTATTAGCATTTCGGCCAATCCGGAGCGCATTTCATTTTTAGGCAAAGTTTCAAGATAAGTCGGGTCAATAAGCACCATTTTTGGAATATTAATTACTCCAATTTGATTTTTTAAGTTTCCTAAATCCACTCCGTTTTTTCCACCAACAGAGGCGTCAACCATTGATAAAAGAGTAGTAGGTATATGAATAAAATCAATTCCTCTTTTGAAAGTTGAGGCTACAAATCCACCAATATCGGTAATAACACCACCACCAAGATTGATAACAGCGCTTTTTCTGTCGGCTCCTAAATCGGTTAAAATATTCCAAATTTCAACGCAAGTTGTAATGTTTTTTTCGCTTTCGCCAGATTCAATTTCGATAATCTCGATTTTTATTTCTGTTGCAATAAATGAAAGCAATCTCGGCAAACAATATTCATTTGAATTACTGTCTACAAGAATAAAAATACAGGAATATTTTTTTTCTTGGATAAAATTAGATAGTATTTCATATCCTTTCTCATTGAAATATATTGAATAACCGTTGGCTTGAATGGATTGCATTATCTTTATTTTGAATAGGCAAAATAAGGCAAAATTTGATAAATAATTACTAAACTCTATTTATATTTGTAGCATTATTAGAAAAAATGGAAAAATTATTCAACAATACAGAAGTTGCTTTCGCTTTAAAAAGTGATACAGAATTAGATAGAGCTTATTTTTTATTCAAAATGATTGATAATGAGCCTTTAGTAAAAATAGGAACTGCGGTTACTAACTTTGCTTTAAAAGCTCATTTGCCAGTAGAAGGATTGATTCGTGCTACAGTTTTTGATCATTTTTGTGGAGGAATTAATGAGGAAGACTGTTTGTCTGTTGTCGATAAATTGTATACTAAAGGTGTTTCGTCAATTTTGGATTATTCTGTAGAAGGAAAAGAAGAAGAAATTCAATTTGATGCTGCTTTGGAAATGACTTTAAAAACAATAGAATTTGCCAAAGAGAAAAAGGCAATTCCCTTCGCAGTTTTTAAGCCGACTGGTTTTGGACGTTTTCATATATATGAAAAATTAGGAGATAAACAGCCATTAACTAAAGATGAACAAGCAGAATGGGATAGAGTAGTGGCGCGTTTTGAAACAGTTTGTAATGCGGCTTTTGAAAAGGACGTTGCCTTGTTAATTGATGGTGAGGAAAGCTGGATGCAAGATGCTGCTGATGATTTGGTTACTAACATGATGCGAAAATATAATAAGGAAAAAGCAATCGTTTTTAATACTTTACAGATGTATCGTTGGGATCGATTGGATTATTTAAAACAGTTGCATCAACAATCAAAAATTGAAGGGTTTTATATTGGAATGAAACTGGTACGCGGTGCTTACATGCAAAAAGAAAATGTTCGTGCTCAAGAAAAGGGATATCCAACGCCAATTTGTGTTTCTAAAGAAGCTACTGATGATAACTATGATGCGGCAGTAGAATACATGATGGAACATTTGGATAAAATGTCAGTTTTTGCAGGAACGCACAACGAATTGAGTTCCTATAAAGTGATGGAAAAGATTCAGTCCAAAGGGATTTCTAAAAGTGATAATCGCATATGGTTTGGGCAACTATATGGTATGAGCGACAATATTAGCTATAATTTGGCTGCTGCAGGGTATAATGTTGCTAAATATTTGCCCTTTGGACCTGTTCGCGATGTGATGCCCTATCTTATTAGAAGGGCAGAAGAAAACACATCGGTTGCCGGGCAAACTAGCAGAGAATTAAACTTGCTCAAAACAGAAAGAAACAGGCGTAAAAATATAAAATAGATTGCCTTTTAAAAATAAACATGCCCCAATAAGTTAAATCCTTTTTGGGGCTTTTTTATTTTTAAAGCTAACAATTCTATTTTTGGGTTTTAAATTAAATAAGATTAGTTTTAGTAATAATAATCCCTTAATTTTGTTGTTGCTTGTTCACGTAAAAAAGTATGATTAAATTATTATTAACATTATAAAATATAAATAAAAATTTATTTTTAATTTTTTATCTTGCACTCCCAAAATATTATGATAAAATTGTTTAAAAATTGACATACGATATGAAAGTAAATTTCGTAAAAATAAAAATAGCATTCCTTTTAATTTTCCTTTCTTTTAATACCATTTATTCGCAAAATTTGTTGAGTAATGGGAGTTTTGAAGCGGTTGGTATTGTTGGCTTTGACATAAATGGAGCTGGTTATACCCAAATTTTCGCCCCTTTTACTGGAAATAGCACCACTGGAAATTTTGCGATAACTACTGATCCGCAGCCCATGAATACAGCCTTTTTTATTTCAGGTGGTGATCATACAACAGGAGCCGGAAATATGTTAGTCATTGATGGAAATACAACGGGTGGTCAACAGGCTTTTTGGAGTGCAGGAAACAATGGAAGTGGTGTTTGCGGTTTGACTCCCGGTGCGATTTATACTTTTAGTTATTGGATGAAATCTGTTGCGACGACAGTAACGGGATTAGCGACACAAGCTAACATTGGGATACAAATGATAAATGCAAGTTCGGTGACCTTGGTTTCAGGAAGTGTTACAGCTCCTTTACCCGCTTTGGGTTGGCAACAAGTAGTTTATACTTTTGTGCCTACCAATGCTTGTGTGAATATTAAATTATGGAACAATAATACAAATCCTGTTGGAAATGATTTTGCGGTAGACGATTTTGAAGTTAGACTTTTGCCTCAACCGTTGTCTATTTCTTATTCGGTTTCAAATGCGTCTTGTCCCAATGCTGATGATGGGGTGATAGTTGTTACTGGCATCAATGGAATTGTTCCTTATGTATCGTATTCTATTTCTGGGCCAATATCACAAACCAATTTTAACGGAATTTTCACCGGGCTCGTTCCAGGAACATATTCAGCCTCAGTCACAGACAGTAATAGTCCTGCAGCCACTGCCAGTGTAGCAAATATTATTGTTTCCGAACCTTCAAATTTAACGGTAAGTTCACCAACTACTATTTGTTCAGGAGCTCCAATAACATTATCTGCGAGCGGAAGTTCTTCAAGTTATACTTGGACTGCTTCTCCAGCAGATGCAACTTTAACTGCGCCCAATAGTGCCAATCCAACTGTTAGTCCTACACAAACAACAACTTATACCGTTCAATCAGCTTCTACTATAACAACCCAATTAATTTCTAACGGAAATTTTTCTCAAGGAAACGTGGGATTTACAACAGATTATCAATATTTAACAACAACTGTTCCAACAGGTTCGCAAAAAACATATGGTATTGTAACCAATTCAAATTTATGGTTTGCTGGATTTGCCGCCTGTCTTGCTCGTAATGGTTCTGGTAATATGATGGTTGTGGATGGTTCAACATTGAACGCAGGAAATGATCGTGTTTGGTGTCAAACCGTTCCTGTTGCACTTGGACAAACCTATACTTTTAGCTATTGGGTTCAAAGTGTTGCTGCTGGTAACCCTGCTAATCTTGATGTGGTAATCAACGGAGTTTCTGTTGGAACTTCATTTGTGTCAGGGGCAACATGTAACTGGGTTCAAAAAACATATACATGGAGTTCTTTAGCAAATACAACTGCTCAAATTTGTATCTATGATAGAACAATTACTTCAGGTGGAAATGATTTTGCACTAGATGATATAACATTCACAACTGCTGTTACTTGTAATTTGTCTAATAGTGTTGAAATTACAGTAAATCCTACTCTTAGTGCCGTTATATCTTGCGGAACGCCAACAGATAGTTCTGTAACTTTTAATTGGGCGACAGTAACTGGTGCAACTAACTATGGTGTTGTTTATTCCATCAATAATGGACCCACAATCAATGCAGGATCTTCTCCACTAACAACTTTTACTGTTAATTCCTTAAACACTAATGATTCTGTTCAAATATTTGTTATTCCTAGTGATGGTGGTCCATCTTGCTTTAGCGTTTCAAATCAAACCTGCACCGTTGTTGCGCCATGTGTTGTTCCAGATGTGAGCGTTACAGTCCAACCAACATGCACAACTCCAACGGGAACAATTGTTTTTACGAGCCCATTAAATAATTCACCGCTTCCTACACCAACCGATTTATTTATCTCTGAAGTTACCGATGAGGATGTTGGTGCCTTAACCTATGTAGAAATATACAATGGCACTGGCGTTGCAAAAAATTTAGCTAACTATAAACTTAAAATTTATAACAATGGCAATACATTCACTTCATGTGAATTTCCTCTTTCTGGAACTTTAAATAACGGAGAGGTATATGTTATTTCTGTTGGAAGTGTCACAAATCAAGGTGGCGTTATCCCAGATTTGGTAGTTTCAAGTTGCGCTGGAGTAAATAATAATGATAATGTACGATTAACAAGTAGTTCTGATATAGAGATTGATTTATGGGGTAGAATAGATGGTGCTATTTTTACACCAGCAAATTCTCCAGGTTATACTTTTAGAAGATTGGTAACCGCTCCACATCCCAGTATGACATGGAATATTGCTGATTGGACTTCATTTGATCCCCAAGTTTATTCTAATATAGGAAACTATATTTATCAAACCGCGCTTTATGAATATAGCGTTAATGGAACTGTTTATCAATCAAGCCCCACTTTTTCTGGATTAGCTCCAAACACTTATAATGTTACAATTAGAGATTTGGTTTCAGGTTGCATTTCAACGCCAATTTCTTTGACGGTAAACCCAGTGCCAACTATTGCACCACCTACTGCAAGTACAACAGTGCAACCTACATGTTCAATACCTACAGGAACGATAGTTGTAACAGCGCCAATCGGAGCAAATTTTCAATACAGTATTAATGGTATAAATTATCAGTCAAATGCAACCTTTACAGGATTGGTTCCAACTACTTATAATGTGACGGTAAAAAATATTACTACAGGATGTATTTCCGCGGCCACTCAGGTTAGTATTACTACTATTCCAACAATTGCTCCCCCAACGGCAGCTGTAACTTTGCAACCTATCTGTTCAAATCCCACAGGAACAATAGTAATATCTGCGCCAACTGGAGTGAATTTTCAATACAGTATTAATGGAACAAATTATCAGTCTATTGGCACTTTTTCAGGATTAGCACCCAATACATATAATGTTACAGTTAAAAATATTTTGACTGGTTGTATTTCAATTTCAACTCAAGTTATTATTAATCCCATTCCAACGGTCGCCATTCCAACCGCAAATGTAACGCAACAACCAAATTGTCAAGATACAACGGGAACCATTGTTATCGCTTCTCCCTTGGGAGCAAATTTTCAATACAGTATTGATGGTGTAAATTATCAATCGGGTGCAACTTTTTCTGGATTAATACCAAGCACTTACGACATTACGGTTAAAAACAGCACTAACGATTGTATTTCTGCGGCTCTTCAAATTACCATCAATTCTATTCCTGCTAATCCATCAATCCCTTTACTTTCTATTTTAAATCCAGGATGTACCTCTACTTTTGGTACCGTTACAGTTACTTCTCCAATAGGTGTAGATTTTGAATATTTATTAGATGGTTTGAATTTTCAATCGAGTCCAATTTTTTCAAATCTAGCATTAGGTACACATTCAATCATTGTTCGACAAATTTCAACTGGATGCATTTCAACTGTTGCCTATTTTGATATCATTCAACTAGGAAATGATGTCATTGTAAATACACCTTTCCCTTTAGAATATTGCGACCCTAACAATGACGGTACTGGGATATTTGATCTTACACAGGTCATCAATTCAGTTACTGGTGGAAATACAAATTATACGGTTACTTTCCACGAAACCTACACCGATGCAGATGTTGATGGCACCTCAATTACTGATGCCGCTGCTTATAAT
>JBILYQ010000123.1:0-6645 GCA_044377655.1 Flavobacterium sp. | reverse complement strand
TTTTTTTTGCCAAGACAATCATTTGGTCTTGAGAAAGCTTTTGGTCTGTTGTGGCAAGGTAATCTTGGATGATGAGTGCCACGTTATTTTTGTTCATCCAAGTAAGTCTAAGGAAAATGGTCAGTAGCAGCAAAAGCATACAAAGGGCAATTGCCCAATGCATTATTCTGTAAACGGCGGTATAGTTTCTGTTTTCCATGATGAAATTATTTTGGTTTAAAGATAAAGGCCATAGTGAATTTCTTTTCAAAGAAGTTACCTTATACAGCTATGTAAATATAGTCGAAAATAAAGGATTTTGGATGCAAAAAGCCAAAAAAAGGAGCAACAATATTTCTCGTTATTTGTTTTCCAAAGTTGAAACCAAAAATGGTCCCCACTCCCTATTTAGGGAACTAAAAAAGCGAAAGTGTAGTAACTCACGCTTTTGTTTTGGGCATGGGTGTTTACATCAATTGCCACATTGAGCTTGTCGAAATGCTCATTTTTTATAGCTTAAAGTTAGGAGACTTTGCGCAGCGGGGGATGTTTATTTATTTGTGGGCACGGATTGCAAATCCGCGCAATCGGTTTAAATTTTTAGGTATTACTTGTTCCAATCAGCTTCCATAAGGTCTAAATTGTTTGTGTATTGGTTTTCGGATTTGGCTAATTTTTTGGTTACGGCTTTCCAATTGTCGAACTTCGCTTTGTTTTTGACTTTAAAATATTCGTAAGCTAAGTTATAGGCTGTTTCTTGAAGGTAAGTAGTATCGCCATCGCAAATAGTGGTCATCTTTTGAAATGTGGCAGCGACGTTATCCAACTGGGCCAATTTGGTTTGTGTAAATGCCAATTCTTTGTAGGTATAACAATCCTTTGGGTCTTTTTTAATGGCTTTGATGAGTGCTTTTTCGGCTTTGTCAAAGTTTCCCAAGGCATTATAGGAGAAGGCTAACTCGGTTTGCAATCCTTTAAAATCAGGGTCTATTTTGTTAGCTTTCTCCAAATAGGTCAAACCTTTGGCGACTTCATTCCAGCTGTTGTAAAAAAATCCCCAACGGTACATTTGACTCACTGAATTTTCATCGCCTTTATAAATATACAACCATTCGGGTTCTTTGATGATGCCAAGCTCTTTGAATTTGGTCTCAGGAATTTCAGCAATAGCAGTGCGATTGGGTTTTAGTCTTACTTTGTTAAATCCAACCTTTTGCTCTTTGGGGTTGTTTGATTTGGTAAAAGTTCCATTGGCAGCTATTTTGAAGCTACCTTCAAATTCCAGTGTCAATCCGGCTTGGTAGTCAATATAGATAAAGCCAAAAGAGTAAGTACTGTCTTTTGCCATAGGGAAAGCTACCCATTTGTTTTCACATTCTACATTTCGTTTGTCAAATTTTAGACTATTCTGTGCCGAGAGTGGCAATGTAAAAAGGACAAATAACAGGAAAGCATGTTTCATAAAGTGTTGTTTTTTATATTCTTAAATTACAATTCGCTGAAAACCTCCCGCAATGGAAAGCTTACAGGAAAACTTCAATAGCAAAACCATAGCACTACGTGCTACAGTCAAACTATCAAAAGCAATAGCGTTGCACCGCTATCACGTCGATAAAATTTTGTGGTATTTATAGTTTAGTGGAAATAAACTCTTTCAAATATATATAATAATATACTATGTAGGAGAATTATTTTTTAAAAAAGAGAAAACAAGCTAGAAGATAGATGCAAGAGGAAAGATGCAAGAAGAGAGAAATTAGAAGAAAGAGTAAAAAATAACATAATTGTATTACAAAAGGTGCTTTTTCAAATAGAGACGCGTCCTATATGCGTCCTATATACGTGCTATAAGCGTGCAACACGTCCCCAACAAGCCACTTGTACGGTAGACCTCTTGAGGCACTAGCCATCAAATAAAAAGGGAAAGTAGCAGACACTACAACCAGCATCACCAAAGAGTAACACGATAGCAAATGAATAAATCTGTAATAATCCGCGTTGGCGAAGCATCCGTGGCATCCGCGTTCCAAAATCACCACCAACACCAACATTTAAAATTTATAATTCAAAATTTAAAATAAACTTTCCATCAAAGCATCGGTGTTATCATCGTACTACTATTAATAGGCCAGCAAGGCCAATAACGCTGTTTCAAAACGTATTTTTGGTAGATATTGGTCTTCCAATGCTTTTACAAATGGAATAGCGCTTTCCAAACTACCCACACGCGATACCGGAGCATCAAGATATTGGAAGCAATTCTCCATAATCAATGCCGAAATATCACTTGACATACCACCAAAAAGACTGTCTTCTTGTAAAATAATAGCACGTCCCGTTTTTTTCACCGAGGCAAATATCGCTTCGGTATCCAACGGTTGTAGCGTACGTAAATCAATCAAATCGGCTTTAATATCAGGGTGCTTTCCTAAAGTATCCAATGCCCAATGTACACCAGCACCAAAAGAAATGATGGTAACATCGGAGCCTTCTTTAAGTAACGATGCTTTTCCAAAAGGAATAGTGTAATAATCCGTTGGGACGTCTTGGTAAACCGAACGGTACAATTGTTTGTGTTCAAAGAACATCACAGGGTTTGGGTCGTTAATAGCCGTGTTCAACAAACCTTTTACATCATAAGGAAATGCAGGATACACCACTTTCAGTCCTGGAGTTTTGGTAAACCAAGATTCATTAGTTTGTGAATGGAAAGGTCCCGCTTGTGTACCTCCGCCACATGGCATGCGCACCACAACATCTGCATTCTCCAACCAGCGATAGTGCGACTTAGCCAATAAATTCACAATCGGGTTAAACCCTGTAGAAACAAAATCAGCAAATTGCATTTCAACAATTGCTTTATGACCATTGATGGACAATCCCATCGCGGCAGAAACAATTGCGCTTTCGCAAATGGGTGTATTGCGAACGCGTTCTTTACCAAACTGTGCCACAAAACCATCGGTAATCTTGAAGGCACCGCCATATTCGGCAATGTCTTGTCCCATAATCACCAAGTTATCATAACGCTCCATTGATTGGCGCAACGCGTTGGAGATGGCATCCACGACACGAATATTTTCTATTGAATCAGAATGATTAACTAATTCAAAGTCATAGTTTTTATATACATCACCTAATTCCTCGGTTAAACTTGCTTCTATTTCTGGCTCAGCTTGAACTTTTGCCCAATGCTCATCGATTTCTTGCTTAATAGACTTGTGAAATTGTTCATCAGCATCGACACGAAGAATATTTCTGCTCAACAAATGAGCTCTGAAATTCTCTACAGGATCTTTTTTAGCCCACATGTCCATCAGCTCTTTCGGAACGTATTTTGTACCGCTCGCCTCTTCATGTCCACGCATTCTAAATGTTTTAAATTCCAGCAACACTGGTCTTGGATTATCTACCATCGATGCTTTCAAAGCGGCCACTTTTGTATATACGTCAATAATATTATTACCATCAATTATGTGGTTTTCCATTCCATATCCTATGCCTTTATCAGCAAGGTTTGTGCAACGATATTGCTCGTTAGTAGGCGTTGAAAGTCCATAACCATTGTTTTCAATTACAAACAAGACAGGTAAATCCCAAACAGCTGCAATATTTAATGCTTCGTGAAAATCGCCTTCACTGGTAGCTCCTTCTCCAGTAAAAACAGCAGTTACTTTTCCGTTCTTTTTTAATTTATTGGCTAGTGCAATCCCATCAGCAATACCTAATTGTGGACCCAAATGCGATATCATACCAATAATTTTAAATTCTTGAGTTCCAAAGTGAAAACTTCGGTCTCTTCCTTTTGTAAATCCGTTGGCTTTTCCTTGCCATTGCGAAAATAAACGGTATAAAGGAATATCTCTACTTGTAAAAACGCCTAAATTTCGATGCATCGGCAAAATGTATTCATCGCTGTCTAAAGCAGCCGTAATACCAACAGAAATAGCCTCTTGCCCAATTCCAGAAAACCATTTTGACACCTTTCCTTGACGGATAAGAATCAACATTTTTTCCTCTATAAGTCTTGGCTTTAGGAGTTTTTTATATAAATCTAATAAAAGTTCGTCGGTCAACGGTTTGCTATCAAAATTCATGGTATCTTCTTTTTTAAAAGTCGCCCAAAAGTAATAATAAGTGATAATTAATAATTGATAATTAACAATTATTAATTAATAAAATATTCTTTATCTTTGTTTTCAGTTGGCAATTGCCAAGTAAGTAACAAAAAATTAGTAAAATGCAAAACATTCCTAGTGTTGACTTACGTGATTTCCTGTCGGATGAACCGGCACGTAAACAAAAGTTTGTAAATGAAATCGGAAAAGCTTTCGAAGATATTGGATTCGTAGCATTAAAAGGTCATTTTTTAGATGACAAATTGGTAGATGAGTTGTATGGAGAAATCCGCAGCTTCTTCGCGCTACCGTTAGAAACCAAATACAGTTATGAAATACCGGGTATTGGTGGACAAAGAGGTTATGTATCCTTCGGTAAAGAACATGCCAAAGGAAGAAAAGAAGGCGACTTGAAAGAGTTTTGGCACTTTGGTCAATATGTTGACAAAGACTCTAAATATGCCGCAGAATACCCAGACAATGTGGAAGTAACTGAATTGCCACGTTTCAATGCGATTGGTAAAAATGCATACCAAATGTTAGAAAAAACAGGTATTTATGTCTTGCGTGCCTTGGCATTGCACCTTGGTTTGGACGAATTCTATTTTGACCAGTACGGTTACAATGGGAATTCTATTCTTAGACCAATTCATTACCCACCAATCACTAGTGAACCTGAGAATGCTATCCGTGCTGCCGCGCATGGCGACATCAACTTGATAACCCTATTAATGGGTGCGCAAGGCAAAGGATTGCAGGTACAAAACCACAATGGCGACTGGATTGATGCCGTGGCAGAACCAGACGAATTGGTAATCAACGTTGGTGATATGTTGTCTCGACATACCAACAACAAACTGAAATCAACAATACACCAAGTGGTCAATCCGCCAAGAGAACTTTGGGGAACATCGCGCTACTCTATTCCTTTTTTCATGCATCCCGTGAGCGATATGCGTTTGGATGTACTGGAAAGTTGTGTCGACTCCGAAACTCCAAAACTATATGACGATATCTCTGCAGGTGAATTCCTGTATGAGCGATTGGTAGATTTAGGATTAATCAAGAAATAACTATATTAAAAACATACCCTGTTTTTAAATCTAAACCGTTAAGATATTAAGCAACATTAAGGCAATAAAACTTAATGAAACTTAATATCTTACTAGTTTATAAAAACTATTAATTGTAAAACTATGGACTTACAAGAACAACTAAAAAACCTCTTTCCAGATCACATTGAAGAACTAAAAGAAGCTTCACTACCAGAAGAAAAGGAACTCTGGATACAAGACGAACCTATGATTTGCAAATTCGAAAAACGAAAAGGCAAACCAACCACCATTATAGAAGGCTACACTGGAGCAGATGAAGACTTTAAAATACTTGCCAAAGAATTAAAAACAAAGTTAAGCGTTGGCGGCACTTTTAAAGATGACAGCATCATCATCCAAGGTGATTACCGCGATAAAATAATGACCATACTAAAAGAAAAAGGCTTTAAGGTAAAACGCGTTGGCGGATAAATCAATTGACCTTAACCAATTATAAATTATCAAATAAAAAATAAATGATACAATCTTCAGAATTAATATTAAACCCTGACGGAAGTGTATACCACTTAAATCTGAAACCAGAACACATTGCCCATGACATCATCTTTGTTGGCGATCAAAACCGAGTAGAGAAGATTACTAAAAACTTTGAAAGTATTGAGTTTTCACAACAAAAGAGAGAATTTAAAACGCAAACAGGTTTTTTTAAAGGCAAACGCATGACCGTAATGTCCACAGGAATTGGACCCGATAATATTGATATTGTCATGAACGAATTGGATGCGCTTGTCAATATTGACTTGGAAACAAGAAAACCAAAACAAACGCTTACCTCACTAAACATTATCAGAATTGGCACTTCAGGTTCTTTGCAAGCCAATATTCCTTGTGACAGCTTTGTAATGAGCCAATACGGATTGGGATTGGACAACATGCTTCGCTCCTATTTAATTGACGATATTACAGAAGTTGCCACGGAAGAGGCGTTTATCAAACACACCAATTGGGATATGAGAAAAGGACGTCCTTATGTTATCAAAGGAAGTGAAGTACTAGAGAAACGCATGGAAAGCGATAAAATATTCAAGGGTTTCACAGGTACTGCCGGTGGATTTTACGGTCCACAAGGACGTGTGTTGCGATTGGATATTCAAGATCCAGGACTGAACAGCAAGATGGATACGTTTGAATATGAAGGCATCAAAATGACAAATCTTGAGATGGAAACAGGTGCCATTTATGGACTTGGACGACTTCTTGGTCACCAATGTTTATCGTTGAACGCTATTATTGCCAATCGTGCCACAGGAAACTTCAGCGAAGATCCATATAAAGCCGTTGATGCATTGATTGCCTATGCCTTGGAAAAATTATCAGAATAACACGATGGAGTTACTTTTAGAAACAAAACGATTACTGCTTCGTCCGCTGGAACTTTCGGATGCAGAAGCGATGTTTTCTATGGACAGTACTCCTGAAGTGCACAAATACCT
>JBILYQ010000122.1:0-6653 GCA_044377655.1 Flavobacterium sp. | reverse complement strand
ATCCGTGAGGCAATAATAAAACAATTCCGTTTTGGTTGTTCCATTTGTCTTCACCACATGAAATGTATTGGTCAATCATAATTTGGCAGCCGTTTGAAAAATCACCAAATTGTGCTTCCCAAATGGTTAATGTTTTTGGATTGGCTAAAGCGTAGCCATAGTCAAATCCTAAAACGCCATATTCTGATAAATGTGAATTGAATATGTTGAATTTTCCTTTTTTATCTTTTATAGAATTCAATAAGATTACTTCTTCCTCGCTGTCTTCCACTTTTACTACGGCATGACGGTGCGAGAATGTTCCTCTTTCAACGTCTTGTCCAGAAATTCGAACATCAAAACCTTCGGTCAACAATGTTCCATAAGCAAGGCTTTCGGCTGTTCCCCAATCGATGGTGTTGTTATCGAACATTGTCTTTCTATCGGAGACAATTTTGGATATTTTATTGATAAATTTTTTGTCTGATGGCAAAGTGGCAATTTCATTTGCAATGACTGTTAATTTCTTTTTGTCGAAAGTAGTGTTTACTTTTTTCAACATCTCATCATCGCTAACTTGCTCAAAACCTTTCCATTCGTCTTGCATGAATGGCGTAATAATCGTTGTATTTTTTTTGCGCGAGGCCTGAAGATTTACGTCTAATTTATCTTTGTATTCGTTTTCTATTTTTATAATATAGGCTTGGTCTACGATGCCGTCGATGATTAGTTTTTCGGCATAAATATCTCTTGGGTTTTTATGTCGAGCAATAATTTTATACAAAACTGGCTGTGTAAATCGAGGTTCATCGCCTTCATTATGACCATATTTTCTATATCCAAGGAGGTCGATAAATACATCGCGTCCAAATTCCATGCGGAAATCTAGCGCAAATAACATGGCATGAACCACTGCTTCAGTATCGTCAGCATTTACGTGAAGTACTGGTGATAACGTAACTTTTGCCACATCAGTACAATAGGTCGAAGAACGAGCATCTTGGTAATTTGTGGTAAAACCAACTTGATTATTGATTACCAAATGGATTGTTCCGCCCGTTTTGTATCCGTCAAGTTGTGCCATTTGAACAATCTCGTAAACAATTCCTTGTCCAGCAACAGCGGCATCTCCATGAACGGCAATTGGCAGTACTTTTGAAAAATCGTCTGGGAAATATTTGTCTTGTTTTGCTCTTGTTATTCCTTCAATAACAGCGCCAACGGTTTCCAAATGGGAAGGATTTGGCGCTAAATTGATGTTTATTTTTTTTCCTGATTTTGTGGTTCTTTCTGAAGTTAAACCCAAATGGTATTTTACATCACCATCAAAATATTCTTTATCATAATCTTTTCCGTCAAATTCAGAAAAAATATCTTGAGTTGCTTTTCCAAAAATATTAGCCAAAATATTCAACCTTCCTCTGTGCGCCATTCCCATTACGAATTGCTCCACCCCTTTTTCTGCTGCGGCTTCTATCAAAGCGTCTAATGCTGGTATAATGCTTTCTCCTCCTTCTAATGAAAAACGTTTTTGACCTACATATTTGGTGTGCAAAAAATTTTCAAAAGAAACGGCCTCATTCAATTTTCCTAAAATGTGTTTCTTTTGGTTAGTATCGAAATTTGGAAGATTGTCGTTAATGTTGAGTTTGCTTTGTATCCACTGAATCACTTCTGGTTTACGCATATACATGTATTCAATACCTATGTGTTTGCAGTAAACATTTTTAAGGTGATTGATTATTTCTTGCAATGTTTTTGGTTGATGACCAATTATTTTGGCCGCGTCAAAAACAGTGTTCAAATCGGCGTTAGTCAATCCAAAATTTTCCAAGTCCAAATTAGGAGTGTAAAGCCTTCTCTCTCTAACGGGATTCGTTTCTGTAAAAAGATGACCACGCGTTCTATAGGCATCAATTAATTTAAGGACATTGAATTCTTTTTGTAATTTGTCTGAAACTATATTAAAATTTTGATTATCAGAAGCAAAATTAGCCATTTGTGCCACAACTTGCTCTTCATTGTAAGTTGTCATTCCAAAATCAAACCCTTGAAAAAAAGCGCGCCAACTTGGCTCAACGCTATCAGGATTCGAGAGATATTGTTCGTATGTATCTGCAAAAAATTGCGTGTGAGCGGCGTTTAAAAAGGAGAACCTATCCATATCTTTGTTAAAATAATCGTTGTGTTACAAAATATACTGCAAAAGTAAAATATTTATAACAATCTTTCAATGTTTTTGCTACATTTATATCGCTAAATAACTATATACTTAAGGATGAAAAAGGGTATTTATAAATTTTTAACAAAATCTTTAGTTTTTACATTTTTATTGTGTTTAAGTTTTAAAATTTCAGCACAACAAATGCCCCAAACAGAACCAAAAAGGGAATTCTGGAAGCGCGTACAATTTGGCGGAGGCTTTGGATTAAGCATTGGCTCAGGATACACTGATGTAACATTAGCACCAAGCGCTATTTACAACTTAAATCAATATGTTGCAATTGGTGTTAGTTTACAAGGAAGCCGTGTAGCGATAAAAAATCAATACAGTTCTTGGCTTTATGGCGGTAGTCTAATCGCGCTTTTCAATCCCATTGAGGAAGTACAACTTTCGGTAGAATTGGAAGAAGTTCGCGTCAATAATAACTATGAATTAATTAGTGGCGGAAATTTCAAAGACAATTTTTGGAACACCGGGCTGTTTGTTGGCGGTGGTTACAGAGCGGGAGATGTTGTCATCGGAGCGCGGTATAATGTGTTATTCAACAAGGACAACTATGTTTATAGTGAAGCATTAATGCCTTTTATTAGGGTTTATTTTTAAAAATATGAAAAAGATAGTTTATTTATTATTTTTATTATTAGGAAGTGCTGCTTTTGGGCAAAATCAAACTACTGGCTACCGCTTTTTACCCATTTTATCTGCTGTTAATTTGAAACCATTTTCATTTCAAATTAATTTCAATAAAAGCAATTTGTTTTCAAAAGCAGATAATCTTACGCTTTACAATCGTAATACCAACCTAAACGACAATTATTACGTTCTTGGAAAAGATTATGTAATAGGGAATTCAAAATCATTTCCAATCTATGGTTTTGAAGGACGTCAAGTAGATTCTTTTAATCCAAGCGGCACAAAAGACCTTGGTAGTGCAATTGTTTTTGGCGCAATTAATTCTATTTTAGGAAAGTTTTAATACTTGTTTCTAAACCAAACTTTCATCCATTCTCTTTTTAAAATCAAAAAAGCGACTTGTTCGGAAAGCACAACTAAATCTGAACCATCAAGTTGTTTTACATTTTCTTCAGGTACATCAACAATGTAAAGTAAGTTCAAATATTCCGCAAATTTGTATTGAATTAAACGATAGACTTTATCGTGTAATTGTGCTTTCAATTCGTTTGGCGTAGTATTTTGCGGCAAATCAATTGGCTCATTGGCAAAATTGAAATCCTTGTTGATTTGTTCAATCAATTTTGAGAACAAAACCTCTTTCTCTGCCGTTGATAAAAGTTCTTCTATGGAAGTTGGGATTGGAAAATTCATGTTTATTTTATAATTTCAGTTTTATTTTTCCAGTAGCTAACTATTTTAATTAACAACACATCACCACCGGCATAGAAAAAAACAGCACCCATCGGTGGATTTGCCGCTGGAATAAACCCAAAAGTTTTGGGAACCCAAGTCCAGCATTTGAAAAACGTTCCTACCATTTCAATAAAGATAACACAAATCGCAATGAAATAATACACATTTTGCCACTTTTTCCGTTTTAGCAAAAGAAAAAAAAATAGTCCAAAAAGCAATGAGAAAACATCCTTTAGAAAAATGCCAACACAAAGAAAAAGCAGGGAAAAAAGAACTAAAAAAATTTGCTTGAGTTTTGAATCATGGGTTTTGAAAAACGCCATTTCTGATAAAATAAAGCCTGAAGCATACACTATAGCATGGCCAAAAGGAACATATAGAGGAATGTCATCCGTTCTGTAATGATACATTCCCACTATTTTACAAAATAGAAGTTCGCCAACATAGGAAAGAAAAACCATTACAAACATTAGTTTTCTTAAATAGGATTGCACCGAAAAGAAAAACGAAAAAAAATAGGTAATAGCTAAAAAATTGGTCAAATTCCTTCCGTCAAAATAGTTGTCAAAAAAAGAAACCGAATCTATCCAAAGCGCTAAAATCGTAAATAGAGGAAAAAAAAGCGCAAAGAAAATTGCGGCCTTTTTATTGTTGGTTTGGTTTTGAAATACAGATAATGATAAAAATTCTAGCATTTTTTATACTTTTCTTCCCATCAGATTTTCACCAAAGGATTGTAGTTTTTCCTTTTTTTCGTTATCGATGCCTATTTTTTGCAATGTTGCAAATGCCTTTAAGGTAAAATCTTGAATGGCTTGTTGTGTTGCTTTGGAAGCACCTGTGGCATCAAAAATTTCTTTTACAGAATTAATTTTATCTGTATTATCGCTTGGATGAATAGAAAATAAATGCAACAGTTGGTCTCTTTGATTTTCATTCGAAAAGGCAATGGCTTTCAAATACAAATACGTTTTTTTGTTTTCGATTATGTCTCCACCAACTTGTTTTCCAAAAGTTTCTGGATCTCCAAATGCGTCCAAATAATCATCTTGCAATTGAAATGCTAATCCCAAGTTAAGTCCAAAATCGTAAATTAAATCAGCGTTCTCTTTGGAAGTTTCTGCAACAATGGCGCCCATTTTCATAGCTGCCGCAACCAAAACTGCCGTTTTATATTCTATCATTTTCAGGTATTCTGGAATGGTAACATTGTCTCGGGTTTCAAAATCAACATCCCATTGTTGTCCTTCACAAACTTCTAAAGCTGTTTTACTAAATAGTTTTGCCAATTCTCTAAAAACATCAGTGTTGTATTTTTCAAAATATTGGTAGGCCAAAATCAACATGGCGTCACCAGAAAGAATTGCCGTATTGATGTTCCATTTTTCATGGACCGTTTCATTGCCTCTTCTTAGTGGCGCATCATCCATAATATCGTCATGAACCAACGAAAAATTATGAAAAACTTCAACTGCCAAAGCTGCCGGAAGTGCCAATTTATAATCTGCATCAAATACTTCTGCACTCATTAATGTCAAAACAGGACGCATTCTTTTTCCGCCAAGTTTGAGAATGTAATGTATCGGTTCGTATAAATTTCTAGGTTCTTTGGTTTCGTATTGCGATTGCAAATAATCTGAAATGAATTCCTGATACTGATAAATCGAGCGCATAAAAATAATTTTTGGCTAAATTACAGTATTCCAAGTTTATTACAAACTGCCGTTCTAAATCAAATGTTAAATAATTGTGAATACTTTGGAAACTATTTTAGTATTCAAAGTTTCCAAAGTACCTTTGCATTGGAAATTTTGGAGAAATTAAAATACTCCTTTATTGGATATTTAGAGAAAATGAAAGAGAAAATAATAGCAAAAGCGACTGATATGTTTTTAAAACTTGGTTTTAAGAGCGTGACAATGAATGATATTGCTTGTGAAATGTGTATTTCAAAAAAAACCATTTATAAGTTTTTTGAAAATAAAGATGTACTAATCGAAGAAGCAACATCCTCGGTCCACAAACAAGTGCATGAAACCATAAATGCCATTGTGGCTAAAAACCATAATGCGATTGAGGAAAACTTTGAAATCAGAAAAATGTTTAAAGAGATGTTTAAAGCATCAGACACATCGCCGTTATACCAATTGAAAAAGCATTATCCGGAAATTTACGCACAAGTTATGGGTAGAGAAATCGATCAATGCAATTTGATTTTTAAACAAAATATTGAAAAAGGCATACTTCACGGTTTGTACAGAGAAAATACCAATATAGAAAGCTGTGTGAAATTTTATTACACCTTAATTTTTAGCATTAAAGAAAGTACTGATTCTGACAAAGAGGCCTTGAAAGCAGAACTTGAAGCGCTAGAATACCATACTCGAGCCATTGCAACAGTGGCTGGAATTGAAGAATTAGAAAAACAATTACTATATCCTAATATATAATCATCACTTCATGAAACACAAAATCGCACTACTTTTGTTATTACTTGCCAACATTATAAATGCGCAAGACAAAAAGGAAAGCTACTCTTTTAGCCTTCAACAAGCCATTGACCATGCACTTCAAAATAATTATTCCGCCATAAATTCTGGAAGAGACATTGAGGCGGCGCAAAAGAAAAAATGGGAAACCACCGCATCAGGATTGCCCCAAATTAGCGCAGGAGTAGATTATCAAAATAATTTTCAATTGCAAAAATCAGTCGTTCCGGCAGAATTTTTCGGTGGAAATCCAGGTGAGTTTGCCGAAGTTACTTTTGGGACAAAACACAACATGAATGCCAGCGCAAGATTGAGCCAATTGCTTTTTGACGGTTCGTATATTGTAGCGTTGCAAGCGTCAAAAACCTATCTTCAGTTTTACAAAAACGCAAAAAAGAAAACCGATACAGATATCCGAGAGATGATAATCAATTCGTATGGAAGCGTGCTTCTTGCAGAAGAAAGTATTCTGATTCTTGAAAAAAACAAATCAATTCTTGAGAAAACATTGTTTGACACCAACGAAACCTATAAAAACGGTTTGATTGAGGAAGAAAATGTAGAACAATTGAAAATAACATTGGCAAATGTGA